>DASVIU010000001.1:0-3080 GCA_036386275.1 Bacteroidota bacterium
CCGCTGACACAATACGCGGAGCTGAAACGCGAAAAAGTGTATTACAGCGAGCAGTCCAAGCTCATGTCCGATTTCATCAAGATCCTCGGGCTCGTCGTGACGATCATATTCAGCATCGGCGCGGTGATCGGGGCGATGATCACCATGTATGCCGCGGTGGCCAACAGGACCGTGGAGATCGGGACCCTGCGCGCGCTGGGATTCCAGCGGCGGAGCGTTCTGAGCGCGTTCCTCGTGGAGTCCGTGTTTCTGGCGGTGATCGGCGGAGGAGCGGGAGTGGCGCTCGCCGCCCTGCTGTCGTTCGTCCGGATCTCAACGGTCAATTTTGGAACCTTCTCTGAGCTCGCGTTCGGGTTCACCCTCTCTCCGTCGATCGTCGTCAGCGCGATGGTCTTCTCGACACTGATGGGGATCGTGGGGGGGTTCCTCCCCGCCGTCAGGGCTTCACGCATGAACATCCTCACGGCTCTCCGGTCGTCGTAGTCACGCCGGAGAGCCGCCGTCATCTGATTGCACGTGTCAGCCACCGGACGAGCGGCATCGTGTCGATGAACACCTTCGCGACGGTCTCCAGAAACTTCGGCGCGTAGCAGACCCTTTCCTCAAGCTCGACCCCCACGAAAAATTGTCTGTGACGCAGATGCTCGATCATGGGGTGATCAGGAGGGTAGCCGAGCGGAGCCCTTGAGAGGACCGCGCCCTGAATCCCTCCGAACTTCTTCCTGAACCGGGGTGAGCGGACAATCCGGAGGTACTCCTCCGGCTTCTCCGCGATGTTCCTTCTGATGGCTTTTAACTGTGCCCCGGACGGCATGTAGAGCCCACCGCCGATAAACACTTCCTCCGTCCCGATACCTACGTAGAGCCCGGGAGTCTCCGAGTCTCCCTTCATCCCCCGCGGCTGAAACCAGGCGGCGATGTTCGTCTTGTACGGCGTCTTGTTCTTGCTGAATCGTGTGTCCCGGTAGATGCGGAATATGGACTTTCTGGGATGGAACTCGACTTCCGGGGCGTCATCATGCAGGCGGACGGCGAGCGCCGCAATGAGGCATTGCATCGGGAACCGGACGTTCTCCTCGTACTCCTCCCTGTGGCTCTGGAACCAGGGCCGGTTGTTGTTTTTTTTCAGTTTCCGGAGGAAATCCAGACCCGATTTCGGGAATCCCGTGAAGGGAGGATACAGGATATCGTCGAGACGCGGTTGTGGGGTCATAGGAGGAGAAGAGTGATTGAAAATGGAAGATGAAAAATAGAGGAGAGGCGGCGCCACGAGGCACCCGTCACTCCAGTGTCTTGTGAAACCTCATGACGCTTAACGAGAGTATCAATATGCCGATGCCGAAAAGCGCCAGGGCCTGCGGCCAGAGCTCCGCCATCCCCGCTCCCTTGAGGAAGACGCCACGGACGATCTCCAGGAAATACCGGAGCGGGATGACGTACGTGGCGTACTGGATGACGCGCGGCATGTTCGCCACCGGGAAGGCGAATCCCGACAGGAACAGAAACGGCATGAAGAAGAAAAACTGCGCGATAAGCATCGCCTGCTGCTGTGACCGTGCGATCGTGGAGATGAACAGTCCCAGGCCCAGAGTCGTGAGTATGAACAGTCCGCTCAGCGCAAAAAGGAGCGGCAGGCTTCCCACCATGGGGACGTTGAACCAGAACCGGGCGATCGCCAGCACAATCACCACGTCGAGAAACCCGATGACCGTGAACGGGAGCAGTTTTCCGATGATCAGCTGGTACGGCCGGATGGGGGTGACCATGAGCTGCTCCAGTGTGCCGATCTCCTTTTCCTTGACGATGCCGAGAGATGTCAGAGTCATCGTGATGATCATCAGGACGAGCGCGACGACCCCGGGAACCATATAGTAGGAGCTGAGGAGATCCGGGTTGAACCAGATGCGGGGTTCCGGCAGTATCCGTCCGATCCTCGCCTGACGCATCAGCGGCAGGTACTGCGCGGTGACATGCTGGGACCACGATGCGACGATCTGTCCGGCGTACCCCAGGAGTATGTTCGCGGTGTTCGCATCGGTACCGTCGAGTATCACCTGAACCTGCGCGGTTTCGCCGACGAGCCCTTTCCTCGCAAATCCGCTCGGGATCACGAGCCCGATGTTCGCCCTGCCGTCTTCGATGAGCGGGTCCACGTCCCCCGGGGCTTCGACGGCATAGCGGCCGATGAAATAGGTGGTGTTCGTGAATCCCCGGATGAATTCCCTGCTCGCCGCCGTCCTGTCCATGTCGCAGACAACAAGCGTGCTGTACTTGATGTCGGTCGTCGCCGCATAGCCGAGGAGGAGGACCATCATGAACGGGGCCATCACAGAGACAATCAACATCCGCCTGTCCTGCCTGATCTGGTAGAACTCCTTCCTTACCATCTCGCCAATCACCGCCAAACCCCCTCTCACCTCAGGCGCTCCTTTTCTGCATCCGCCTCGCGCTCACGCCGAGCGTGACGGCCGCAAATACGAACATGTACACAAACTGCTCCCAGACGGCGGCGAACCCGACCCCTTTGAGCATGACCCCCCTCACGACGACGAGGAAAAACTTGTTGACGGCGAGATTGGAGATGATCCTGAGGACAATCGGCATCGTAGCGACCGGGAATATGAACCCGGAGAGGAGAAACGAGGGGAGGAGCGAACTGAACACGGAGATCATGAACGCGACCTGCTGCGAATCGGTCACCGTCGATATGAGGAGCCCCTGCCCGAGTCCCCCCAGT
The DNA here is from genome assembly GCA_036386275.1 of Bacteroidota bacterium. Classification (GTDB taxonomy): domain Bacteria; phylum Bacteroidota; class Ignavibacteria; order UBA10030; family UBA6906; genus Fen-1273. The sequence continues at coordinate 2,738 of DASVIU010000001.1, forward strand.
ATGATCATCACAATGGCGGCATACAGGAGGAGCAGACTCCCCCGGACCTGCACGCCGAACAGGAGGTACCCGAGAATAAGTATCGCGGTCGCCGCAACGAGGCTGATCCCGAGATAGGGAATGGTCTTCCCGAGTATGATCTCGAACGGGCGGAGGGGCGACACCATGAGCTGCTCCATCGTCCCCCTCTCCTTTTCCCGGACGACGGTCAGGGATGTGGAGATGACCGCGGTGAGGACGATGATGAACCCTATCAGTCCGGGGACGAGAAATTTCGACGAGATCAGATCCGGGTTGTACCAGACGCGGGGCTGGAAATCGATCGGCACGGGGAGCGAACGCC
>DASVIU010000002.1:0-6628 GCA_036386275.1 Bacteroidota bacterium
ACTTGAGCCCGAGGGGGAGAGTCCACATGTCGGTGTCCTGCAGTATCTGTGCCGCGACCACGTATTCCGTCCAGGCCGTCATGAACGAGAAGAGCGCGGTGATCACGAGCGCCGGGGCGGCCAGCGGGAGTATGATCCTGAGGAAGGCCTGGAACTGGTTGCACCCGTCGATCCTCCCGGCTTCTTCCAGGCTGGTCGGGATCGTGTCGTAGTACCCTTTCATCTGCCATATGCAGAACGGGAGCGCGGTCGCGGAATACATGATCACGATCCCCAGATACGTGTTGATAAGGTGAAGCATCACCAGCATGATATACATCGGCAGCAGGAGCATCGTCGCCGGAAACATCTGTGTGACGAGGAGGCCGAGCAGGCCCATCCTCTTCCCCGCGAACGAATAGCGCGAGAATGCGTACCCGCACGTGGAGGCCAGGACGACCCCCGTGCATGTCACAACAAAAGCGACGAGCGTGCTGTTCGCGAGCCAGAGAAAGAAGGGTCGTTCCGTAAAAAGAGCCACATAATTGCCGAGCGAAGCGTTTTTCGGGATCAACTCCAGGCTGGTGGAAAGGAGCCTGTCCGCAGGGCGGAGCGAGATCGTGACGATCTGGAGCACCGGGAAAAGGGCGATGAGCGAGAAGATCCCCAGAACCGCGTAGCTCGTGAGAACGCGGAGAGCGGATTTGCCGTTCCGTGTACGGCGGGGCTCACCCATAGACATTCTCCGCCGCCTTCGATTGTCTCATGAACGTCAGGCTGAAGGCGAGAAGTATGAAGAATATCACGATGGAGAGCGCGGCGCCATATCCGTACCGGTAGAAGTTGAACGCCGCCTTGTAGACGAACGAGACAAGCAGATGGGTCTGATCGGAGGGTTCGCCGGCGTTGCTCACGAGCCAGACGATGTTCAGGTTGTTGAACGTCCAGATCGTGCCGAGCGTGATGGCGGGGACCATGACGGGACGGATGAGCGGCACGGTGATGTGCCTGAGCTTGTGATGCCAGGAGGCCCCGTCCATGTCCGCGGCTTCGTACAGCTCGCGGGGGATGCTCTGCAGGGCTCCGAGCGCGATCACCATCATGAAGGGGAACCCCAGCCAGACGTTCGTGATGATCACCGCACAGAACGCTTCGAACGGCTGCTTCAGCCACTGGACGCCGGGGAGACCGAACCACTGCGTCAGGATCAGATTGATGGCGCCGTATTCGTAGTTGAACATGCCGCGCCAGGTCAGCGCCACGATGAGCTGCGGGACCGCCCAGGGGAGAACGAGGACGGCGCGGAAGAACGCTTTTCCCCTGATCTCCTTCTGATTCAGCACGAGCGCGAGAAACACACCGATCACGACATGGAAGAAGATGTTGACGACGGTCCAGATGACCGTCTTGACGAACACCGTGTAGAAATTGGGCTGGGAAGGTTCCGTGAACACCTTGATGTACTGCCCGAGCCCGATGAGTTTCCAGTCCCGGATGTGCCGTAGGTTCATGTTGGAGAGGGAGATCACGAGATTGTAGAAAAACGGGTAGACAACCACCCCGAAAAGGACGACGAACGCCGGCACGACGAGCGCCGCGATGAAGAGTTTCTGCCTCAGCGACTTTTCTTTCATTGTCTCACTCGTTCATCTCGGCGATGCGCTGAAGGGCAAGCTCCTGCATGTCGTGGGCGGCCTGTTCCGCCGTCTTCGTCCCGGCAAGCACCGCCTGGTAGCTCGGGCGCATTGCGTCCCAGATCGCCCGCAGCTCGGGGGAGACGGGCATCGGGCGGCCGTGGTCGATCTGTATCTGTGAATTCCTGAGTATCTCATTGTTACGCACGAACTCGCTCCCGCGCACACGCAGGTGGGTCGGCATCGTAAAGAGCTCCCGTGTGGATTCCATCTGATTCTCCTCCGACATCAGATAGCGGATCAGCTCGATGACCCATCGTTTCTTCTCTTCGGTCACATTGGCGTTGATCGAGAAGCCCTTCGGGGAGACCATCGTGCCGCACCAGAGCCCCGTGGAGGTGATCTTCGGGAGGGGCGCCACGCCGATGTCGAGCCCGGCATTCCGGTACCCCGCCCAGGACCAGTCGCCGTTGATAATCATCCCGGCGTTGCCATCCTTGAAAAGGAGATCCGCGATTTCGTAGTCCGCCTCGTTCGGTATGATCCTGTATACGTCGCGGAGGTCCTTGATGAATTTCAGAGCTTCGACAGTGGCGCGTGTGTCGAGCGCCGGACGCCCCTCCCCGTCCATGATCCACCCGCCGAACCCGGTCAGGAACGGTATGAAGAAAAACGGCTCCGTGTAGTTCCAGGCCAGGCCGTATGTCGCGTCCCTCCCCGCCCCCGGGGCGCCAGGGCGCCCCCGCGCGGAGCCGGTGAGCTGTTTCCCGATCGCGATCATCTCCAGGTCGGTCGCCGGCGGGATGGGAACGAGCTTCCTGTTGTAGACGAGCGTGAGATGGTTCCCGAGCTTGTCGGCGACCTGATACAGATGCCCTTTGTACCAGGTCATCGCCAGGGGGTCGTACGTGGCGCACCAGGCGCTGTCGAATATCCCTTCGAGCGGGAGTATGATCTGCATCGTCTCGAAGGGCCCGACCTGGTCGGAGGGACCGTAGACGATATCGGGCCCCTGCCCGGCGAGAGCCGCGATGATGAAACCGGAGCGGAGCTCTTCGGTCTCTTTGAAAAGCTGCTCCACCTTCACCCCGGGATGGAGCGCCATGAACCGCCCGATCTGTTTCTCCAGGACCACACGGACATCGATCCGGTCCTGGTGCCAGATCGTGATGCGCACCGTGTCCCCCCTGCGATGTGCGCACCCGGTGAGGAGCAGGGCGGACGCAACGAGAAGCGCCAGTATGCACCGGGGAAGCGCGAGCGCGCCCCGGGAAATGGGTGGTCCGGCGGGGGTCACTTCCCCCCTTCCAGTCCCGCGCTGTGAGCGGCGGCCGATCTCCCGTCATGCACGAACATCCAGCAGAGGGCGGAAGCGGCGAGTGTGCATCCGCTGATGATGAATATCACGGATTTGTCCTGCGCGTCGAGGACGATTTTCCCGAGGACGAGGCTGACGAAAAGCTGGGGGAGGACCACCGAGAGGTTGAATATCCCCATGAAGAATCCGGTCCGCGATTTGTCGACCTTCTCGGTCATGATCGCGAACGGGAGTGAGACGATCGAAGCCCAACCGATCCCGAGCACCCCCATGAGGAGATAGAGTGCCAGCGGAGATGTGCCGCCGATGACCACGCCGAAGTAACCCGCCGCCATAATCGCGACGGCTGCGGCGTGGACCCGCACGCGGCCGAAACGTTTCGCAAGAGGCTCGAGAACGGGGGCAGGCAGGAGAAACCCTACGGTGTTGAGAACCGCGAATGAGATCGAGATGACTACCCCCGAAATCCGGGCCGCTTCATCCGCGGCTGCCGGGAGAAGCATCTTCTGCTGTATGAACGCGATAATGTAGACGAACATCGTCTGGACGCCGATCCATGAGAAGGCGTGCGCCGCGTACAGGCGCCACAGTTGTCCCCACTGCGTCCCCCCGCCGTTTACCCGCCCGGGGGTTCCCGGTGCTCCTCCTTTCTGCTCCGGGGCGCCTGCGAGCTCACGCGGTTCGGCAACAAACAGTATCGGGATCACGGAAAAAAGGAGGACAATCGCAACCCCCGCGTAGATGAGGACGAAATTCCCCGCCACGGCGCCAATGACATAGGCAAGTACGCCGAAGAACCCCGAGATCGTCTGCATCCAGGTATATCCCTTCGTCCGCGCATCCCCTTCAGGGGTGACATCGGCGATGACGGAGCGCGTGGGGTTGAAGCTGACGTTGATCGCAAGGTCGAGCGTGAGAGCGATCGCCGTGGCCACCAGGAGAAGGCTCCCGATGCCGAGCGCCTCGCTCACCGCCCGGATATTCGGGAGCGCGAAGAGCATCAATGCCGCAAGTGTTCCGCCGGTGATGATAAACGGGCGCCGGCGTCCCCCCCAGAACCAGACCCGGTCGCTCACGAGACCGACGATGACCTGGCCGAATATGCCGGCCAGCGGGCCGGCCGCCCAGACGATCCCGACCTGGTGTATGTCCAGATGGTACTGCGTGGTGAGTATCCAGCTCAGGGCGGAGATCTGTATGGAGAGCGCAAACCCCATCGCGGTCGATGGGAGGCTGATCAGAGCGTAAAACCCGTTTGTCAGTTTTCGTTGGATGTCGCGCATGGCTGTTGCCCGTCACTATTCCTGTTAGTACTCGAATACAAGACATTCTCCGGGGCCGAGCGTAGCCTCGAGTGCACCATCCCGCACTTCCAGGTGCTGGCCGTGCAGCAGATCGGTGACGGAGGACTTTGCCGTCTCCAGAAGCATACGGAATGATACTCCGGCGTGGTAGTCCGTGTTCCCGGCGACCGCGATCCTGATCCCGCCGTGCGGAGAGACGCGTGCAAACGCAAGCACCGCCGGATTGTCCGCGTGCAGTACGCGGAACGTAGCGGGTGACGGGTCGACGATGAGCGGCCGGTAGCGGGCCCGGAGTGAAAACACCTTGCTGACGAAGGGGGTGAACTCCTCTGCACTGAGCCAGTTGTATCCGTATTCGCTGAAGAGGGGGAGCCGCTCCGACGGAAGGCTCTGAATCTGCTCGACTGTGAAATCCAGCCCGGTGTTGATCGGATACCGTTCCGCCAGCTCATACCCCGAATGAATGAACGGTACCGCGGGAAGGAAGCTGTTCGTGACGAGCGCCCAGCGGGCGTACGCAGTCCCGCCGGGACGGGACGCGGCACGCGGAGTATTGTGGTTTTCCGGAGTGCCGAAAAAGGGGATCGGGAAGGCTTCCGAAGCCAGCCGGGCGAGGAACTCCCTCATCTTCTGCCGGTGATGTTCGTCCACCCACAGATATCCGAAGACCGCGTTATACCCCTCCTCCCTGCTTTTCTGCGTGATGGAGAAATTCTCATCCCAGAATGCAAAATCGGGGTTGTTCTTCCGGGCGGTCGCCACCATCTCCGCCTTCAGCTGCATCGGGAGAGCATGTCCCATGTCGATCATGACCCCGTCGATCCGGAACTCGTTCTGGTAATACGGTATGATCCCCACGATCTTGTCCCACAGAGGGCGGTTGACGTACTCCGGCTGCGTGAGGCGCGTGTCGTACATCCTGATCGTATTGTAGCCGATATAGTTGAATAGCGGGTGCGTGTACATCCGCAGATATGTCACGTCCCCCCAGGGGGGTTGGTTGTCGTCCGGCGGCCAGTCGGCGAACGCGCCGGGGATCTGCACACGCGTCCCATCGGCGAGCCGGCCGATAAAGCGCCCCCCTTTCTTTTCCACGCTCCCGGGTTCGGGTGGGAGGGTGAAGAAATCGCGGTAGACCTCATGCGGCGGCAGCAGGTTCCCCAGCCGCCCCTCCTTCACGTCCAGGTGAATCTGTTCCAGCTCCGCCGGCGTGAAGAGCGGGGAACCGTACCGTGACTCGTCCTGGTGCTCCGGATCGCGCGGCGCGACCGATTCTTTGATCCAGTACATCCATTCGGGATGTTCCCTGACCCAGTCCGCGTCCTTCGCCGCGGTGCGGAACACGAACTCCACGACGACGCGGATCCCCATCCGGTGCGCTGCTTCGACGAAGGCTCTGAATTCCGTCTTTGCGTCAAGCCCGAGGAGAGGCTCCGAGAGGTTTTCGTCGATCTCATACGGGTTCCGTATCGCGTACGGAGAACCGAGTGTCCCCTTGTTCCCGTCATGTCCGATCGATGTGATGGGGAGAAGGTGCACCGTGTCCGCCCCGAGCCGTTTGATGTACGGGAGCATCGCGATTGCCTTCAGGAACGTCCCTGTCTCACGGAACCCGTCGCCGTTGACCGGGAGCGCCAGACGTCCGTTCCCGTCGTGGTCAAACGCGGACGTTGTGCGGACGAACATATTATAAATCACCGCATCCCTGGTCCATTCTCCCGCCGATGCGGCGTGCGGTGCGGGAGCGCCAGGGCCCCCCGGGGGAGCGACAGCTTCGATGGCCTGCCGTACCGCCCCGATATAGTAATCAAACGGATCGACGCTCACCGCTTTGCCTCCCCCTCCGCCGGAGAGCCAGAGTCCGGGGACCGCGTAGTGGAATGACTTTCCTGCCTGCTCTTTCTTCACGCGCTTCAGTGCGCTCTCGAGCACGCCGAGCGCAAGTGGTGATGTGTGTGTCTCCATAGGATGTTACCGGCCGAATATGTCCCTGATGATCCGTGGCGCCGGCGAGGCGCTCTGGACCGTGAATGACCTGTGGCGGGCGGGAAACTCCTCGCCGGGTGTCCACTCCCCGGCCTGGCCGCTGTTTGTGTATTTGTATTGCACGTCCGTCCCCACGGGGACCACGGTCCTCAGAGACCAGATGCCGTCCCCTGCTTTCTCGTCCCCCTCCAGCCCGTCGTCCCGCATCAGTATAACGTTCGGCTTCCAGCTACCGAGCTGCGGGAGGTTCCCAACGATTGAGACAGATTTCGTGACCCGCACATCACGGGCGTCGCACGTGAAAAGAACCACCGCCCCTCCGGCGCCGCTCTTTGCCATGACACCCTGCGAAGCCGGCGGGGATTTCACGTCCGTGATTATCGGCACGAATCCCGGCGAGGCGACCG
>DASVIU010000003.1:0-1641 GCA_036386275.1 Bacteroidota bacterium
GGGGAAGTATTGACTGCGTTGACTATCCGGAGTATACAAAGTCTTCCCATCAAGCGTTGATTCGCTCCATCGCCAGCCTCTGCCGGCGGCGTGAGACGATCCTGCGCAAGCGAGAGAACGCCGCCGCCGCCGCTCAAGACCATCCTCTTTGTCCGGGATTCACCTCCGGCCTGCAGTGTGTAGAAGTATATGCCGCTCGCTACCCTTTGACCAACATTGTTACTCCCGTCCCAGAGCATGCTGTGCGCTCCGACCGATTGAGCACCGGGGGACATTCTCCGGACTACCCTGCCAAGAACATCATATATCGTTACCTGAATATTGGATTGTACCTTGAGCTCGTAGGATACGACTGTTGCCGACGAAAACGGGTTCGGATAGTTCTGTTCCAGCTTGAATGCGGTCGGCAGAGAAGCAGCCGGCCCTGCAGACGTGAGGAGAATCTGAATCCGGTAACGGCCCGAGGAGTCCGTCAGCGCGGAATAGCTGTTTGAGGGGGCATTGTTGTCTGCAAGGGTCACCGAAGCGTTTCGCACGGGCGTCGCGGAGGCAGTCACCGTGCCGATGACCGTTGCCGTTTGTGCTGCGACCTGAGAACAGAGGAACACAAGAGACACGCACAGGGCAAAGGGAACAATGCGATTGAGAGGAATCGTCTTCATGGAAATGTCCCTATTTAATCAGTGCCATCTTCTGACGGCAAGACAACTTACGTCGCCGGCATACGGCCCGTCTGAGTGTACCCACTGGGCGTGAGCCGGATCAGGCAACGCCGTGAACAACAGGAAGACAAAGAAGGGCAACGGAGTCGTTTTCATTTGTATGTGTACAATCGTACCTTCCGGATGCCGCATTCTCCGCCGGGGAGGTACATGTGTCTCCCCTGGTGATCCTCATCCCCGTTCATGCGGCGTCCGGCCACCCAGGTCCCGTCCACAAAGGTGCCTTCTTCCATTCCCGCAATCCCCGCAATCGTTCCGTCACCGGAGGAGGGCTGGAACGTGACGACGACCCTGCTTCCCGCGATGAAGAACTCGTCCTTCGCGGTCATGATGATCATTCCCCCGCACCTGGGCGTATCACGTTCAGTTCGAGCGGCATACGGCCATGTCAATTCGTGTTTCACTGTGAAGCGGTAGTCCCCCAGTGTGATATTCTCCGTTTGCGCGGGGCCGTCGAGCAGGAAGCCCGTCATGGTTCCCGTTCCCTGATGCCCGAGAATCAACGGCGTGAGCTGGCGGAGAACGTCATAACCCCGGGCGATCTGGCTGTGGAGGGGGTCGTCAATCGATTCGATTGAAAATGGACTGTAGCCCATGGCGTTATGCCGGGCGAAGGCGTAGAATGCGTTGGTAACGCTCTGGCGGCGGTCCACCTCAGGAACAAAGACTGCGTTCCCGCCACGGTCGTATTTCCCCAGCCACCCGGCGAAATCGGGGAAATAGATATCCGGAGCCAGAAAATCGATGTGCGGGGCTGCCGCCCGCCATGCATCCATGAGATGGGGGAGCGGTCCCGCGCTCGGATACTGGCCGGGCCTGTAGTTGGGCCGGATCAGGGCGGCGTTGACGTACATGGGGAGCGGATACTCCTTCTTTCCCGCCTGCGCGACATAGTTTAAGTACCGGGCGAAGTGCCAGG
>DASVIU010000004.1:0-3377 GCA_036386275.1 Bacteroidota bacterium
GGGATCACGCACTACTCGGCCACCGGGGTCGGAGAGAAGGTCGCCTGGAAGGGGTACAACCTGTTCCAGTACGTCCTCGCCATCAACGCGGACTACCTGAAGGAGGACATGACCTATGCGCTCAATATCATCGGCAGCGCAATCACCTCCGCCCTCCGCAACCGGAAGAGCGAGAGGAAGGCGAAGGATCTCGAACGCGATCTGGACAAGGCGCGGGAAATCCAGCGGAGCATACTCCCGGTTCACGAGTTCAAGTTCAGCAACTACGACCTGTACGGCATTTCGCTCTCCGAACGGATCGTGGGGGGAGACTTCTTCGACTACCTGCAGGCATCGGGCGACAAGGACCGCCTGGCTGTGGTGATCGGCGATGCGGCAAGTAAGGGTCTCTCGGCCGCGGCCCAGGCCTTGTACGTCTCCGGCGCCATCCGGATGGGGGTCGAGTTCCAGACGAAGATAAGCACGCTGATGGGACGGCTGAACCGTCTTGTCAACAAGACGTTCACCTCCGAACACTTCATTTCGATGGTCTTCGCCGAGTTCACCGACTCGGACAATGGACTGGTGTCATACGTGAACGCAGGACACTGTTTCCCGATAATCCTCCACGCGGCGACCGGCCAGACCGAAGAGCTCGGAGCGACAGGACAGATCATCGGCCCCTTCCCCGCTGAGAAGTACAGGAGCGATTTCACGATCATGCGCCGCGGCGACATCATGATGCTCTACACCGACGGGATCGTCGAGGCGTCGAACGAGAAACGGGAAATGTACGGAGAGCAGCGGTTGATCGCCAAACTGAAGGAATTCAAGTCGAAATCGCCGAAGGAGATCTGCGAGTTGATCATCGAAGATGTGCAGGTGCACAACAGGCTGTTAGATTACTCAGACGACAAGACCATCGTGATCATACGCCGGAGCAGGTGATTTTCAGCTCCCCCCCGGGGGGGGAAGCGGTGCAATTACTGAAGACATTGCCGCGTTCGATTCCGGGCAAGATTAACGCTTTTTCATGCGGTCCGCATTGACTTTCACTTCGTCCCGTGGGTACATTAAACTTGTATGTACAGCTGATTGCCCGACCCATCCCAACCACCATCAATGGAGAACCGTTATGAAGAAGTTCATCGGTATGATGTTCCTTATCCTGGCATTCGTCGGCGCCCAGGTCTCTGTCTACTCCCAGGAGAAAACGGAAAAGCCGGGAGAAAAGGTGGAGAAAAAGGGGGAGCAGATGGAAAAGAAAGGGGAGGCGATGAAGCATGAGGGGAAGCATATGGAGCATAAGGGAGAGAGGATGGGAAAGAAGGGGGAGGCGATGAAGCATGAGGGGAAGCATATGGAGCATAAGGGAGAGAAGATGGGAAAGAAGGGGGAGATGATGGAGAAGGAAGGGAAACACATGGAGCACAAGGGAGAGAAGATGGAGAAGAAGGAAGGGGAGAAGTAATAGTCCGACATCCGCAGTTCTTTGCAGACATGGTGGCGCCTCCGGCGCCACCTTTTGTTTTCAGCGGACGAGCGTCATGCTCTTCACCAGCGTCCCGAATGGGGTCGTGAGCCGGTAGAGGTAGACGCCGCTCGCAAAGGCCGCATCCCCGAATGACGCCGTGTACCTCCCACCGGGCTGGACGGCATCGACGAGAGTTGCCACTTCGCGTCCAAGCATGTCAAAAACACGGAGCACGACATGCCCCGAAGCCGGGAGCCGGTAGCCGATCGAGGTCGCCGGGTTGAACGGGTTGGGATAATTCTGTTCGAGCGCAACCATTGCCGGGAGAGCCGGGGGCCCGTCGATCGAGGCCGGCCCGCTCCCCGCGAACCGGTAGATCGAGGCCAGGCCGCTGTAGCTGACGATGTAGAGCTCGTTGAACTGGTCGGCACCGAACGATGAGACCGCAAACGGAGCCTGCGTCAGCAGCGAGTCGGCCGCAATTGCTCCGTTTGCGTACCGGAGCATCCAGATCCGCCCGCTCCCGTAATCGCCGTAGACATATGCACCGGTAAGAGACGGCGTGCGGGATCCACGGTAGACATACCCCCCGGTGATCGATATCCCGAGAGAGTGCGGGTAGTCCTTGATCGGGAATATGAGACCCGTCGTATCACATGAGGTTGCCGGCGGCCGGCAGATCTTTCCTTCCGTGATGTTCCACCCGTAATTCCCCCCCCGGGTGACGATATCGATTTCCTCCCTCGTGTCCTGGCCGACATCTCCCACCCAGAGGGCTCCGGTGGGGGGATCGAAGCTCCATCGCCAGGGATTCCTCATTCCGAGCGCCCAGATTTCTTCCTTCCAGCCGGAGGAGTTCCCAGCAAACGGGTTGTCGGGGGGTATCCTGTAGCGTCTCGACGCGGTGGTGTCGTTCACGTCGATGCGAAGGATTTTTCCGAGGAGTGTTGTCCTGTGTTGTCCGTTGGTGTCAGGGTCGTTTGCGTTCCCGCCATCCCCCATCCCGATGTAAAGATACCCGTCGGGCCCGAACGATATCATCCCTCCGTTGTGATTCTTGAAAGGCTGGTTAATCTCGATGATCCTGAATTCGCTCGAGGAGTCTCCCCTGTCCGGGTCCTCCGGAAGAACCCGGTACCGCGCCACGACAGTCCGGAGCGGATTCGGTGCGGTGTAGTTGACGTAGAAGTATCCGTTGGTCTTGTAGTCCGGATGGAATGCGAGTCCCAGGAGCCCCTCTTCCCCCGTGATGGCACTGAGTTTCGGGGTGATGTGCAGGAATGTCTTGTCGACGGCGACCGCCGAATCGTTGGGAAACACAAGTATGTTACCGTCCTGCTGGACCACGAAGATCCGGTTGGTCCCGTCGCCGGCGTGCGTGAGGAATACCGGGATGTTGAATGTGAGGCGGGGGAAGGCCTTGACGAGCGAGACGCTCTGCGCGCTCCCGGCAGGGGCGGCCAGGAACCACGCAAGCGTCAATATCCAGAACCGGAGAGGAGTCCGTTCCATTCGTTCCTCCTTGTGCAGGTAAGAACAGCCGCCGTGGAACAGTGGTTCCTCCAGGTGTTACCTTGAGACCACCATTTTCTTCGTTTCTGCGAAACCTGGCGCGATGAGGCGATAAAAATAAATCCCGCTGGGGAGATTCACGTTTGCGATCGCCACCTCGTACGTTCCCGCCTGCTGTGTCCCGTCGTACAAGCGGGCCACCTCCTGGCCCAGCAGATTGAAGACAGTGAGGCGCACATAACCGTCACGCGGCACCGAGTATCGGATGCTCGGCTCCGGAGTGACCGGAGTGAACGATCCGGGGAAGTTCTGTTCGAGGACAGGCTCGACGTGACGGGCTCTTTCACGGCGGAGGAACTTCGAGAAAATCACGTCGATGCGGGACACACGGGGAACGGAAAGCGTCATACCT
>DASVIU010000005.1:0-6678 GCA_036386275.1 Bacteroidota bacterium
CCACCCGGCGCGCGATATGCAGGATACGTTCTTTCTGAGTCCCCGGGCTCTCCTCCGGACCCATACTTCGCCGGTGCAGATCAGGGTTATGGAAGAGAACCAGCCCCCGCTGCGCGTGATCATGCCCGGGAGAGTGTACCGGAACGAGGCGATCAGCGCCCGGAGTTACTGTATGTTCCACCAGGTGGAAGGGCTCTGCGTGGACAGGGGGGTGACATTCGGCGACCTGAAGGGGACTCTCATAGAGTTCATCACCCGCTTCTACGGTCCGGGCCTGAAATTCCGGTTCCGCCCCACATTTTTCCCCTTCACGGAGCCGAGCGCCGACATTTATATCAGTTGTTTCATCTGCGGAGGGAAGGGGTGCCGCCTGTGCAAACAGAGCGGTTGGCTCGAGATCCTCGGGTGCGGGATGGTGGACCCGAACGTGTTCCGTTCTGTCGGGTACGACCCGGAGGTGTTCACCGGGTACGCATTCGGGATGGGAATAGACCGGGTCGCCATGCTCCGGCACGGCATTGACGACATACGGCTGTTTTTCGAGAATGACGTACGTTTCCTTAATCAGTTCTGACAATGAGAATCCTCGAACGCTGGCTGAAGCGGTACATCGATTTCTCGATCGAGCCTGACGAACTGGCCGAACGGCTTACGATGCTGGGCCTCGAATTCGAGAGCGTCCAGAGACTCGACGCGCGCTATAACGGGTTCGTGGTGGGGGAGGTCCTGACACGTGAGAAGCACCCCCGGGCGGACCGGCTGTCCGTCTGCACCGTCAGGATTGGCAGGGAGACGCTCCAGGTTGTCTGCGGCGCTCCGAACGTGGCCGTGGGGCAGAAAGTCCCGGTCGGCCTCGTGGGTGCGACGGTACCCCGGAACCAGCACGATCCCTCAGGCGCTCCCTTTGTGCTTTCACGCGTGTCGATCAGGGGTGTGGAATCCTCCGGGATGATTTGCTCCGAGTCCGAGCTCGATATGGGGAAGAATTCCGCGGGGATCATGGTCCTCGACCGCGATGCGAAACCGGGTGAATCTCTCGCGGCCTACTTCGAACTCGACGACGTCGCGTTCGACCTGGAGATCACGCCGAACCGCCCTGACTGGCTGAGCCACATGGGCGTCGCCCGCGAAATCGCGGTGCTGACCGGAAAGCTTCCGCGGCTTCCGCACGTGAAGCTGAAAGAATCCGTAGAGCCGGTCGGCAAGCACCTCTCCGTCACGGTGGAAGACGGGGAGAGCTGTCCGAGATTCGCGGCCCGGATGATCCGGGGGGTAAAGATCGGCCCTTCCCCGCGCTGGCTTCAGAATGCGATCCGCAACGCAGGACTCAGGCCGCGGAACAACGTCGTCGATATCACGAACTACGTCATGTATGAGTGCGGTCACCCGTTGCACGCGTTCGATTACGCCCTGCTGCGCGGTGGGCGGATCGTCGTCCGGAGCGTGAGAGGGGGGACGCCGTTTACGACGCTGGACGGGAAGTTGCACTCTCTCCCGGAGGGGGCAGTCATGGTCTGCGACGCGGAGCGGGAGGTATCCATCGCGGGCATCATGGGAGGTGCCAATTCCGAAATCAGCGACGGCACCGTCGATATCGTGATCGAGGCGGCGTACTGGAAACCCTCGAGCATCCGCAGAACCGCGAAGGCGCTCGGGATCAGCTCCGATGCATCCCAGAGATTTGAACGGGGCGCCGACCCGAACGGAGTCCGCTTTGCGCTCGACCGGACGGCGCAGCTCGTCCTGGAGATAGCGGGGGGGACGCTGCTCAGGGGAGTCATCGATGTATACCCCGAGAAAATCCGGGATCGTACGGTCCCTCTCCGTGTCAGGCGTGCGAACGATCTGCTCGGGACCCACCTGAAAAAAACGGAAATCATCCGCCATCTCGCTCTGATCGGGATAGTTCAATCAGGCGTAAAAGGCGATACGGCCAAGTTCCGTGTGCCGTCTTATCGGGTGGACCTGGAGCGGGAGATCGATCTCATTGAGGAAGTGGCGCGCGTCCACGGGTACGACCGGATCGAATCCCGGTCGACCGCCACGGTCAGCTACAGACAGCCGTTCCCTGTTTCTTCGCTGACGGACGCCCTCCGGGATACGCTTGTGGGAAGAGGGTTCCAGGAGGCGATTACCAACTCCATGCAACCCTGGAGCAAGGCTTCACTGGACGGGGGCGCCCCGGTCCGCATACTGAACCCGCAGAATCAGGATATGGCGGCTCTGAGGACGAGCATCGTCCCGGGGCTTCTGGAAACTGCGGCCCGAAACCAGAATGCAGGGAATTTTGACCTGAGGCTCTTTGAGATCGGGCACGTTTTCCGGGTGGATGATACTCCGACCCCAAAACTCATTGAGAATTTCCTCGAACAGGAGAAGCTTTGTCTTGTGATAACAGGAGGTTCCGCGCCTGTCCACTGGAGCGGCGGCAGGAGAGAGGTGGATCTCTTTGATTTAAAGGGAGATATCGAGTTCCTCCTCGCCAAGTTTGCGCTTGACAAAAGTCGGTTTATTTCTTATTCTACCAGCAAAGGTTTAACTGATAACACGCTAGGCATTGAAATTCAAGGAAGTTACGCGGGTTATCTTGGCACGTTGACGAAGGACGCTCTCCGGGAGTTCGGACTCGAGCAACCTGTGTTTGTCGCCGAAATCGAGGTGGAGCGTCTTCGTCGGGATGCACCGAGAGTGTTCGTTCCCCTTCCCCGCTACCCGAAAGTGAAGCGGGACGTGGCATTCACGGTTGACGCGGGAATCCCGGTGGAGCATCTGGAAAAGACGATACGGGATTCGGCAATTGAGTTTCTCCAGTCGGTGGAGTTGTTCGATGTCTACGAAGGAGAACAGCTCCCCGGCGGGAAAAAAAGCGTCGCCTTTGCACTCGAGTTCATGTCGCTCGAAAAGACGCTGACCGACGGTGAGATTGAGGCGGCGGTCGGCCGCGTTGTGGCAGGCGTCGAGAAAGCCCACGGCGCCGCGTTGCGAAGCATGCGCTAAACGATCCGGGGTCACATGTGAGCAGCAGCGTGGATCCTCAAGCTGTCGACGAGAGCACACTCCCCGCGGGAGACGTGAGATCTGTTGAGGGGAACTTCAAGGCCCTCTGGGAGAGCGCCCGCCGGGCTGCCGACGTGATCGCCGGATTGCGCCAGGAGTGCCAGGCGCTGCAGGCACATGTCGCCCGCCTGGAGCGAGAACTCCTGCAGGTAAAGACGGAATCGGCCCAGTTCAGAAAACAGACGGCTGAACATGTCCAGGAGGAGGGGATGAGTTTCGCCGGAGGGGAACGCGATCTGCTCGCGGCGAAAGTAAGGGAGTTGATCGCGAAGCTGGACGCGTACCTTTAAGAAAGAGCCCGCGCGTCCGGAGTGAGTGGGACGACACGTAGACCATGATGAGTCACGAAATACGGCAGATGACGACCGACAAGAAGAGCATCAAGGTACGGATATTCGGTTCGGAGTACCCGCTCCGGGGAGAGAGCGAGGAGTTCACGCGCAAGGTGGCGACGTACGTGGACGAAATGATCAACACCATCCACGCCAAGCTTCCCGAGCAGCCTACCCTCACCGTGGCGGTACTTTCGGCATTGAACATTACAGAAGATCTCTTCAAGGAGCGGGAGAAAGTCCGCAGTATGACCGCTCTCATAGATGGGGAACTGGGCAAGGTCACGCACTACCTGGACAATGCGCTCCGGGACGTGTGAGTTCAGCCCCATCCGGTTGCCGTTCTTTGCATCTCGGTCCATGGCGCGTTCGGAAAATTCCGCACCGTCAGTCGTCTCACACACATTATAAAGAACCAACATTTTTATAATGGGAGCCCGACTCGTGGGCGTCGATTACATGCCTCATCCCGCTTAGGCGGGATTCTTGCGATGACATCCCGCTAACCGCGGGACGAGCGAGAGGGTGGAAGTAAAAGACGTTCAGGCGAGCACCCACTGTGTTGGAAGGGTTCTTTCATAAGTGCCTTTTCTTTGAGACGGTTGACGTGTGCGGATTTTTTTGTCCGCGCCCACTGAGCATGCGGAGGTTGTATGAGTTTTGAGATCGTCATTTCCATCGTGCTGCTCACCTGCGGCATCGGCTTCTTCCTCGGATGGTACCTGAACTCCCGGTCCGGCCAGAACAAAATCACCTCTGCCAGAGAGCAGGCCAGGAAGGTCCTGGCCGACGGGGAAAAGGAGGCGGAGACGCTCAAGCGGGAGAAGCTCCTCGAAGTCAAGGACGAATGGTACCAGAAAAAAAAGGAATTTGACGGCGACGTCCAGAGCAAGAAGGCAAAGCTTCAGGCCCAGGAGAAGGCGATAGAGGTCCGCGAAGAGAACATCGACCGGAAGGTCGAGCTCCTGGGGAAGAAAGAAAGGGAGCAGGGGATCCTGAAGCGGAATCTGGACGAACAGTCGAAAGGGCTCGATGCCCGCAAGTCCGAGCTCGATCGCCTGATCGGAGAAGAGAACATCCGCCTGGAGAGGGCCTCGGGGCTGTCGCACGACGAGGCAAAGCGGATCCTGATGGACAATCTGGCAAACGAGGCCCGCGTTGAGGCAGCGCACATGCTGAAGGACATCAGGGACAAGTCGCGCGACGAGGCGAAGCGCGAGGCCCAGAAGCTTGTCGTGCAGGCGATCCAGCGGACCGCTGCCGACCATTCGGTGGAGACCACGGTGAGCGTCCTCAACATCCAGAGCGACGAGATGAAGGGGAGGATCATCGGCCGCGAGGGACGGAACATCCGCGCGTTCGAGGCGGCGACGGGGGTGGATGTAATCGTGGACGACACACCCGAAGCGGTCATACTCTCCGCCTTCGACCCGTTCCGGCGCGAGGTCGCCCGTCTCTCGCTTGAAAGACTTATTGCGGACGGACGGATCCATCCCGCGCGCATCGAGGAGATCGTGGAGAAAGTCCGGAACGAACTCGAGGAGGAGGTCCTGAAGATCGGTGAGAACACGCTCCTGGAGGTCGGCCTTCACGGTGCGCACAACGAGATCGTGCGGCTCGTGGGGCGGATGAAATACCGGTCCAGCTACGGCCAGAACATGCTCCAGCACAGCATCGAGGTCGCGTTTCTGACCGGCATGATGGCGGGCGAACTCCGGTTGGACGCCAATCTTGCAAAAAGGGCCGGCCTTCTTCATGACATCGGCAAGTGCGTCGACAAGTCGCTCGAAGGCCCGCACGCGTTGCTCGGCTACGAAGTGGCAAAGAAATACGGGGAGCACCCGATTGTCGCCAATGCCATCGGGTCGCACCACGATGATATCCCGATGGAATCCCCCATCGCAGCCCTGGTGCAGGCCGCCGACGCCATCAGCGGAGCGCGTCCGGGGGCCCGCAGGGAATCCGTGGAAGGATACATCAAACGGCTCGAGAAGCTCGAGGCTTTCGCGCAGTCGTTTCACGGGGTCGCAAAAACCTATGCGATCCAGGCGGGGAGGGAAGTCCGTGTCGTCGTGGAACAGGATAAAGTGGACGATGCAATGGCGGACCAGCTCGCGCACGATATCTCCGCCAAGATACAGGCTGAAATGGAATACCCCGGCCAGATCAAGGTGACGGTGATCCGGGAGTACCGGTCGGTTGCCTATGCCAAGTAGGCCGGCTCGTCTCGTCGGCGTTACAGGGGGGATCGGGAGCGGAAAGAGTGCCGTGTGCCAGTGCTTTGCGGGGCTGGGTCGCGTGGTGATGTCTGCGGACCGGATCGCCCACGATCTGACCGAAACGGATGCCGGAGTCCGCAGGGCGATCATGGAAAAATTCGGCGCCGGAATCTACAGCCCAGACGGGCGGCTTCGCCGGAGCGACCTGGCCCGGATCGTCTTTGCCCACCCCGCCAAACTCCGCGCGCTGAACGCCATCGTCCACCCGATCGTTTTCTCTTCTCTGAATGACGCACTCATCGGTCTGCCGGCCTCCGCGGGCCGGCCGTACGTTGTCGTCGAGGCCGCGCTGATATTCGAGTCGGGGATGGACAAGAACCTCGATGCGACTGTCGTTGTGAGTGCGCCGGAAGAAATCCGCATTGAGCGGGTGGCCCGGAGGGACAACCTTCCGCGGGACGAGATCATCGCGAGGATGCGCTCGCAAATGTCCACCGGGGAAATTTCGCGGCGTGGTGACTTTGTTGTTGAGAACAGAGGTGCGGAAGAAGATCTGCTGGAAAAAGTGAAGTTCATCGACAGGTTGCTCACGCTCATGTTCGCAGCAACCCGGACTTGATTCGAAATCCTCGTTTTTATATATTCGCACGTAGTCGGGCATCGACGGGTCAGGGCGCCCACCAACGCATCTCTCAAGAAACGCCACTCACAATCGCAGGAGGCACCATGGTACGGCGCATTGCTTTTCTGGCAATGGCACTCGTTCTCGTGGCGGGGTCGACAATCGCAGGAGCGCATCAGGGTGGCATCGCTCGTGAACTGGCAATGGGCGGCGGACCGCTTGCACCCACCGGGTTCGGGCCGAACATCGCGCTGAATCCTTTCATTTACGAAGACCCGACACTCATGCTTCTCAATCCTGCGTATCAACAGATGTACAGGAACTATGCCTGGATGAACATCGCGGGGGGCGCCGTCAGCAATTTCAACTCCGCCGCGGACAACGGCTACGGCAAACAATTTGCCGGGGCGAATTTCGCTCTGGGGAAAGAACTCACGATCGGGGCGGT
>DASVIU010000006.1:0-2111 GCA_036386275.1 Bacteroidota bacterium
TCGCCGGGAACCGCTCGCGCGCGTTCTCCAGGGAAAAATCACTCGGCCTCCCGAAGGACCAGCTCGTCACGCATGCCGGGATCAGCGATTCGGGGAGCCTCAACGAGATGGTCGAGGCCCTGATGTACCGGAGCAGTATCCCGCAAATCGAGGATCTGCTCGCGATCATGATGCCCCCTGCCCACGGACAGAGCGACTACTACAAATTCTGGAGCCGCGCGATGGAGCCGTGGGACGGCCCCGCAATTATCATGTATTCCGACGGTAGGAGCATCGGAGCCCGGCTGGACCGGAACGGATTCCGCCCCTCCCGCTGGGCCCTCACGGATGAGACGTTCTATCTCTCCTCCGAAGCCGGAGCATTCGCCATTGATGAAGCGCGCATACGGGAGAAAGGGATCCTCCATGCCGGGACCGGGGTGAAGGTCGATCTCACAAACGGCCGTATTCACTTCCGCGATCCGAGTCTCTCGAGGGAGAACCGGGATGCCAGGTTCGACCCGAGAACGATCCCGGTGGGGAGCGTTGCAGCGCCTGATCGGGGTGAGCCGGTAAGCATGTTCAGGAAGACGCTTTTCACGCTGACGCAGGAGGAGCTTGAAAAGATTGTCTACCCGATGGCGGCGGAAGGGAAGGAACCGATCGGCTCAATGGGAGACACAGCCAGGCCGAACGTCTTCTCATCCGAGCCCCGGCCGTTTTTCGATTATTTCTATCAGAATTTCGCGCAGGTGACCAACCCTCCCCTGGACTACCTCCGCGAGAGGAACATCACGGACCTCCGTGTGTTCCTCGGCAGGCGCCCCAACATATTTTTCGCCAAGGACCTGCTTCCACTCGAAGAGGCGCTGGAGCTTCCGGGTCCGATCCTCGGTCTCGGGCAGATGCGTTTCATTGAGGCGCTCAGCCACATGCGCCCGTCCCAATCTCACATCATCCCCCGGATATTCCCGATGCTCTTCGAAAGGGGCGGAGGAGTGAACGGGTTCCGCCCGGCCGTCGATGCCCTGGCAGCGGCCGTCCTGCAGGGAGTCGAGCAGGGGGCCAGCGTTATTGTGCTGAGCGATGAGGGGGCTGATTTCGACCATCCGCCGATCCCCGGCCTCATCGGGCTCCGCGCCGTGGTTCGTGCTCTGAACGAATCGGGACTCCGCCTCCAGACCTCCATCGTGGTCCATTCCGGCGAGGCCCGGACGCCGCACCACGTTGCCGCGCTCATAGGGTTCGGGGCGTCCGCGGTCTGCCCGTACCTTGCGCTCGAGATCGTGCGCAATGACGACCACGAGTCGTTCCGGCGCCTTTCCCCTGACGTCAGGGAGAGGAACTATCTGAATGCACTCGAATCCGGTCTCCTGAAGATTATGTCCAAGGTCGGGATCTCCGTGGTACAGAGCTACATGAGCGCCAAGCTCTTCACGGCGATCGGGCTGGGGAGCGAACTGATGGATAATTTCTTCCCGGGGAGCATGACTCCCCTCGGAGGGATCGGTTACGAGGAATTGAGACAGGACATACTTGAAAAGACCGCTCTCGCCGCAAGCCCCGAGTACAGCGGGAAGCTCCTCAACACGTACCAGTTCCGCGAGCACACGCGGGGGACGATGGGGGAGAAACATGCCATGACGGCCGCCCGCGCAGCCATCGTCCACAAGATGGTGCGTGACGGCGTCGCGGATGATGCGCGGGGGGAACTCTACCGGCAGTTCCTCGCCATGGGGAGGGAAGCCGAACCGGTGAACATTCGCCACCTGTTCGATATCACGCCGGCACGGCCGCCGATCCCTCTCGATGAAGTCGAGGCGAGCAAGGAGATACTCGCGCGGTTCGGATCAGGGGCGATGTCGTTCGGAGCGGTGAGCGCGGAAAGTCAGCGCGACGTCATACTCGCCATGCGCGAGTTGGGAGGGCGGAGCAACAGCGGGGAGGGAGGAGAGAACCCCTTTTATGAAAAGGAGGGGATCACCGCCTATACCAAACAGGTTGCATCCGCCCGGTTCGGGGTGACCGCCCGGTATCTGGTTGCGGGGAGAGAACTACAGATCAAGATCGCACAGGGAGCGAAGCCGGGTGAAGGGGGACAGCTCATGAGCGTAAAGGTGGATCGGGATATC
>DASVIU010000007.1:0-3342 GCA_036386275.1 Bacteroidota bacterium
GCTCGAAGCGTACCGGGACAGGAAAGTGGAGGAACTGTCGAAGGGAAACCAGCAGAAAGTCCAGTTCGTCTGCGCGATCATTCACGATCCGTCCATCGTGATACTCGACGAACCGTTTTCGGGACTCGATCCTGTCAATCAGATCGTCTTCAAGGACATCTTTCATGAGCTCCGGGCCGCGGGGAAGACGGTCATCTTCTCGACACACCAGATGGACCAGGCCGAGAGGTTGAGCGACACGCTCTGCCTCATCAACAGGGGCCGGGTCATCCTCGGCGGGACAGTCCGCGATGTGAAAAGGAGATACGGCACGAATTCGCTTCACGTGGAGTTCTCGGGGGACGGCGCGTTCATGAGCGCGCTCCCGGGTGTGCGGCGCGCCCTCCTGTACGCGAACGCGGCGGAGCTCGAGCTGGAGACCGGCGCGAGTATCCAGACGATGATCGGAGCGATGAACGGGAAAATCGACATCACCAAATTCGAGCTTGTCGAGCCCTCGCTCCAGTCGATATTCATCCAGACCGTCGGAGATTCAAATTCCGCCGCGCCTCCGGCCGAGGCCGCATGATCACGAAAGTCGTTTCAGTCGCCCGCTGGGAATACCTGGAAAAAGTGAAGAGCAAGGCGTTCCTTATCGGGCTCTTCCTGACGCCGATTCTGATGGTGGGGCTGGGTGTCGTCCCCACGCTCCTCATCACGCAGGCGGACACCAGGACGAAGATCATCGGCGTCATTGACCCGAGCGGCGCGATCGTTGGGCCGCTGGCCGATCTTGTCCAGGCGCGGTACCGCCTGGCGGACGGCAGTCCGAATTACGTGATCCGGCCACTGGCGGTCGGGCCCGCCGCCGACGTGCAGTCCGCAGCCGCAGAGGCCGACAGGCAGACGGGGGCGGGCGATATCGAAGGATACTGCCTCCTCGGGCCGGCGCCTGAGGCCGATTCGGCCGTCGAGTACCGGTCCAAGTCCGTCGGCGACATCCAGCTTGTCGAGAATCTCCAGCAGGCGATCAGGATCGTCCTCTCCGAACGGAAGGGACTTTCGATGGGGCTCGACATGTCCGTGATCCGCGCCCTGAACATCAAAGTCGACATGAAGCAGGTGAAACTCTCCAAGACGGGGGAGAAGGAGGACTCGGGGTTTCTCCAGGTGTTCTTCACCGCGTATGTGTTCCTGTTTATGCTCTTCCTGTTGATCGTCACATCCGGCCAGCTCCTCGTCCGGAGCATTCTCGAGGAGAAATCGAACCGGATCGTCGAAGTGCTCGTCTCCTCCTGTTCCTCGACGGAACTGATGGCGGGGAAGGTGCTCGGTCTGAGCGCCCTCGGTTTTACACAGATCGGATTCTGGGCTCTGATAGGTGTCATCGCGAGCCTCTCTTTCGGCATTGTCCTTGTCACGCCGGGGATCGCCGCACTTCTCATCGTCTATTTCGTCCTCGGCTACCTTTTCTACGCGGCGGTGTTCATAGGGGCGGGGTCGCCCCTCACCACCGAGCAGGAGGCACAGCAGGTGACATCGTATCTCGTGATGATCCTTGTCCTCCCCATTGCGCTCGCGTTCCCCGCCATGCAGAATCCCGATGCGACATGGCTGAGGGTGCTCACGTTCATCCCGTTTTTGACCCCCACGATGATGGCACTCCGTATCCCCATACAGATGCCCTCACTGTGGGAAATCCTGGCGACGATCCTCCTGATGGTCGTCTCCATATTCTTTGCGATGGTGGCCGCGGGACGGATTTTCCGCATCGCAATCCTCTCAACGGGCAAGAGCCCAAAGCTCGCCGAGATCTTCCGGTGGGCGAAGGAAGGATGACGAACCATGAACCGGTTACGCTTTGCAGCAACGGTACTACTCCTGGTGTTGTATGCGATCCCGGCCCGACCCCAGGCGGTCCTCCCCGAGCGATGGCATGACGGAGGCCTCAGGGAAAATGTGTACGGACTCGGACTGGCGGTCGGCGCCTGCTCCGGCATCGGGATCAGCTTCCGGCAGCATTTCCCGGGATTGGTCAGCTACCAGCTTATCGGGGGGATAATCAAGGTGGACAAGCAGACCTCCTACGCCTTCGGCGCCGAGCTGCAGTATGACTTCGTCAGGGGGGCGGGGATCCGGTTTTTCGCGCTGGGAGCGTTGGGGTACTACTACTCGGGCGACAGGAGAGGGAACGACATCGAAGCTCCCGGCCGGATCGGTGCGGGGATTGGTGCCGAGGTCCCCATCCAGGGGGGCTTCCAGATATCGGGAGAGATGCTCTTCACATTCTTTTCGGATGGGAACGTGCTGCCTCTTCCGCAGGTCGGGATGCACTACTATTTCTATTGACGGGCGCCTTTGATTCTCGGAAAAAATAACGTATGTTTCTTCACCATCGTTGATTCTTTGATCCGCCCCTGACCGTGGAATCCCTCGTCTTCTTCTTCCTCGCAGCATTTGCGGTGACAACCGCCGTGCTCATGGTGCTGCAGCGCAGCCCCCTCGTGAGTGCCATCTACCTCATCGCGAATTTCTTTGCCCTTGCCGCGCTCTACCTCCTCCTCCGGGCGCAGCTCCTCGCTGTCCTGCAGATCGTGGTGTACACCGGGGCCATCATGGTTCTTGTCGTTTTCGTGATCATGCTCTTGAACCTGGGAGATGAGGCCCGCGTCCATCCCCGGATCGCGATC
Source organism: Bacteroidota bacterium (assembly GCA_036386275.1). Lineage (GTDB taxonomy): Bacteria > Bacteroidota > Ignavibacteria > UBA10030 > UBA6906 > Fen-1273. The sequence goes on from DASVIU010000007.1 coordinate 2,670, forward strand.
AGGACGTGGATCACCGTCGTCCTTGCCGCCGGTTTCCTTTCGGAGATCGTCTATATCTTCTTTCTGGCGGGCACGCCCGCGGAAGGGACGACCATCTCCGGCGGAGCGGAATCACTCGGGACGGTCGAGAGCATGGGGGAGGCGCTCTTTGGAAAATTCCTCCTCCCGTTTGAAGTCACATCGCTCCTCCTCCTTGTGGCGATACTCGGTGCGGTCGTGCTGGCAAAGAAGAAAGGCTGACCCGGTCATGGACATACCCCTGTCATACTATCTCTGCCTGAGCGCGGTCCTGTTCGTCGTGGGCGTGGGGGGAGTGCTGACGCGGCGGAACGCGATCGTGGTGTTCATGTGCATCGAACTGATGCTCAATTCCGTCAATCTGACGCTCATCGCCTTCTCTTCATTTCTCGGTTCCATCACGGGCCAGGCACTCGTGTTCTTCGTCATGGCAGTGGCTGCGGCGGAAGCGGCCGTCGGGCTGGCCATCGTCATCGCAATCTACCGGAACAAACAGACGGTGGACATCGACGAGATCAACATCCTGAAGTGGTGACCAGCGCATGATCCCCCTGCAACTGACAGGCTACGCGGTTCTCCTTCCCCTCATCGGGTTCCTCTTCAACGGCCTGATCGGGAGAAAGATCAAAAACGAAGGGATCGTCGCCGCCGTGGG
>DASVIU010000008.1:0-7289 GCA_036386275.1 Bacteroidota bacterium
CCGGTCGGCGCCTCGCAATAATGCCTAAGAGCCCCCCCCGCCGCATCGCGAGTCATTTCAACAGCGTCATGCGCTTGGCACCCTTGAAGTCTCCACTCCTGATCACTTAGACATACGCCCGACTGGAGAGTCGCGATTCATCAACCGTTGCGCGACAGCCTCCGGCAGATTGGAATTCATTCACTTCTTGAAAAGCTTCTTGAGTGCGTCCGAAGCTTTGTTTTTCAACTGATCCCCCACTTTCTTCTTCTCGTCTTCAAGCTTCTGTTTCGCCAGATCCACCGCCCTGTTCTTTGCCGGATCGGTATCCAGCTGGACCTTCGGATTGTCCGTCGTCCCCCCGATATTGAAGTCGAGCTTCAGGCGTCCGCTCTGATCCTTGAACAGATTTACTGCCTCCCCTGCAAAGCCCGGGATATTCAATTTCGGCGCGGTGCTCGCCGGCAGATAGAGGGCCATGTGGTAGTCGAGCGATCCGTCGAGACCCTGCGATCCGTTGACGACGTATTGCCCGGTGGAGGCGGTGATCGTCAGGTCCTTGAGCGTCAGCCTCCCCTTCTGGACAGTGAAGTCGTTTCCCCAATCCTTGAATTGGATTGTTTCGAGGTCAGGAAGCTTCAACGAGCTTGCCAGGGTCTGATTGACTTTGAATCCCTTCAATGACCCGTTCTTGACCGCAACCTTTCCATCCCCCTCCACCGTCTCCGGCACCAGCCCCAGTGTGTCGTTCAGCGCACCCTTGAGTTTCGTGCTTGTTGTCAATGCGCCGCTGAGCTTTTGGCCGAACGACGTGAAATGCGAGAGGAGTGTCGCAGCTTCCACGCCGTTCAGGTTCAGGCTAAGGTCGAACAGAGGCCGATCGGGCTTATTGAGGTCAACCGATCCGTTCGAGACCACGGATCCGCCGAAGGCGTTCAGCGAAAGGTTCTGCATCGTGACCACCCCCTTCGAGACGCGCATCGCACCCTTGATGTTCGTGAACTCGAACTTCTCAAGCGTCAGCGTGCCGATCGTAGCGCTCGCGTCAATATCCATTGCCGGGAGCGGGAATGCAGCCTTCCCGGAAGCCTGAACAGGCCTGGCCGGCGCCGGCTGGCTGGTCTTCGGGGGCTCCGGGGTGCCGGAAGCCGGCTGGGCGTTCCCCTGCTTTTGCGCGCCGGCAACCGGAGGAGGCTGCTCGGTCATGATGTCGCGGGCAAAGAGGTGGGTCGACTGGAGCGTCATCGTCGCCGACGATTGCGGAGCATTCTTGTCCTTCGACACCAGTGACAGATAGTTCTTCACCCTGCACGAGAGCGTCATGTCCGACTCGCCGATCAGCAGGGAGAGCTTCGCGGTCTCGGCGACTTCGTTGTTGAATGTGAGCGTGCCGTTCAGCTTGCGGACCGGTTTTGCGGTGCCGGCGGTTTTCGCCGAGACATCCTGGAACGTCATTGAACCGGAAGCGTGCATTGACTTCGGGTCACTCACCTTCCCGTCAATGTGGATATCGAGTTTCATCTCCCCCCCGAGCTCTGTCCCCTTTTCGAGCGGGTAATACTCCGGAACGGTCGCAAGGTTGAGCGATCCGGCGGCGGAAAGTGTGAGATACGGTTTGTCAAAATTCACAATACTCATCGCCATGCTGAAGGGAGCCCCGCCGAGATTTGCCGTCATTTTCTCTATGTGGAATTCCTGCTTCGTCTTCGTCCGTGTGAAGCCTGAAAGGAGAGTGATGTCGCTGATGGGCTTCGGGAGCTGCGGATACTGAATGCTGGCTCCCGTGGCGGCCACCGTGCCGGCGATGTCGGCGGTCGTCGAGTCCGTGAGCGTACCGCTGACGGCGATATGAATCCGGGCAATGCCGGTCCCCCTGATTCCCTCCGCCTTCTTCAGGTATTCCCTGGGGACGAGGGAGAAGAGGTCGGCAATATTGAGGCTGTCAGAGCCGACGGTGATATCCAGGACGGAGTTTGAACGAACGTGGGAGACTGTTCCCTTCAGGGCGAGCCGCATGTCCTGGAATATCATATCCCCCTTTTCGAACTCCAGCAGATCCTTCGAGAGGTCGTACGACATCCGGCTGTCAAAACGCAAACGAAGCCCCTCCAGCATCGGCGTCTCCACCGTACCGTAGCTGAGGCTGTCCGTAACGGCGTTCCCGCTGATGATAATCCTGTCTCCTTCCGTCCCGAGTTCCAGGGCGAGAGAGAGATTCCGTACCCTCGTTGCGGAGCTATCCTTGAAATTGACATAATCCACAGAGCCATTGTTCACGAGAAGATTCGAGACAAGGAATGCCGCCGTGGAGGAGAAAGAGAAACCGGGAGCAGTTTCAGTTTTCGGACCTGCGAGGCCGGAAGGCTCCGGATTCTTCAGGTTTGGAGGCGCGGCACCTCCTGGCGCGGCTCCCCCGCCTGTTGGGCCGGGCGGGGAGACGGGCGCTCCGCCTCCGGTGAGGTTCGAGTAGTTTGTTTCGTTCCGGCCGTTGACTTCGAGCACGATGCAGGGCCGGTCGAGCTCGAGCGAAGTGACTTCGATGCGGGACTTGAGCAACGGGAGAATCTTAAGATTCAGTCGAAGAGCGTCGAGTGTGAGAAGAGGGGTTGAAGAAAATCCCTCTCCCTTGCGATTTGAGATGCTGACGCCTTCCATCCTGAGGGCGATGGAGGGGAAAACAACAAGCGAGATATCATTTATCGCCACCGACCGCCCGGTTGCTGCTTCGGCGCGTGGAATGACCATGGACTTTAACTTCTCGCTCGTGAACATCATCTTCAATGCCACGATGCCGGCAACGACGAGGATGACGGGGATGGCGAGGATGACCAGCCAGATTTTTGCTTTGCGGCTCATTGACATAGTGGACTCCCGGCTCTTTGTGTAGAGAAATATAGGCAAGAATGCCGCGTGTTACAATTGCCGAGAGAGTTGCGCAAAGCATTCGCGCGCTACTCCCCAGGTAATCCGCCCGCCGCCGGGGTCTACCGGGTATACTCGGCATCGGCGCCATACATGTCTCTGCCGACACTCTCCCCCGGGTGTCACCTGGTATCAGGCCTCTACGGTTGAATCTGTACGTAACCGGACTGGCTGAGTTGGACAAGGCGTCCGATTGCCCCGGAATTCACCTTCACGCCGGGCAAGAGATCTTCGTTCCCCCACTGGTGGTTCTTCATGGAAACCCCGCATTCCTCGATCTGCACTCCCAGTTTCAACAGCTCCGCAAGAAGTTCTTTGTGAGGATTCCCCGTGCTGACTTTGCGATAGATGTTGTATGCATTGTCATTCAGAGTCAGGTAGGCGGCGTCCCCATGAAATACGCCGATGATGTACCCCACGGTGTTCATTTCCTTGAACCGGTTGGACAGGAGGCGCATATAGTTGATCCCGATGGACATGTCACCCGCGAACGCCATGTGGTCCATGTTGAACACAACATCGGCCTTCTCAAGAACCACCGGTATGTCGATGCGAATCGGGTGCTCCACCTTCTTGTCGTCAGGCCTGTCGCCGGGTCTGGCGTCAGGGCCGAATGCCAGGATGTTCCCACCTGGACCACTACAGGGAATAATCAGCGCAACGAAAAATACAAACATCCATCTGCCCTTGTCCATCACATGATCTCCTTTCAGGCGGCTATTCCGGTCGTCTTTCCGTCAACTCCATGCGACGGAACCTTTTCCAAATTTACGTGAATGCCCATGCCAAACACAAGAAGGTGCGGACAGGCACAGGCGTTCCTTTTATGAAACGGCGCCGAAAGGGTTGCGCCAAAAGAGTTGCGAATGAGGTCGATTGGATGTATAGTAGCATTCGGAGGCAGTTTTGGGGCTTCGCTCGAAACGACATAGAAAAGGATCGCCATGAAACTACGATTGCTGATGCTGAGTACATTTTGCACGGTTTCTCTTATTGCGGCCGCCGCCCCAGTGGAGGGAGAATCGCACTGGATCGCACCGCATGAGGGGACACAGAAGATCGGGAGCACGCCGTGCCCCATATTCCGGTCATCCTTTACACTCGATGCTGAGCCTGTCAGCGGGTCAGTGAAGATCGTCGGTCTGGGACATTACGAGCTCCTCCTGAACGGCACCCCGCCAGGCCGTGCGCTCATTGATCAGCCCTGGTCGGAATACAACAAGACGATCTACTATCAGGAGTTTGATATCAGCAAACTCCTGAAGAAGGGGGAGAACGTCTGGGGGGTCATGCTCGGGAACTCATTCTGGCGGGTGGAGAAGCCGACCGATACGATGCGGTACGTGAAAACCGACGCCATGCCGGATTTTTCGGAGGGACGCCCCTATCTCATCTGGCTGGAGGCGCGCGTCAAGACGAGCGACGGTAAGGAAAAGTTGATCTCGAGCGACGGCTCATGGAAATGGCATGACGGTCCGTTGACATCCTCGAATATCTACGGCGGAGAGGATTTTGATGCGAGGCTTAATCCGGCGGGCTGGAGCCTGCCGGGATTCGACGACAAATCATGGCTCCCGGCGAAGGTGGTCCCATCACCAAAGGGGACAATCGCGGTATTCACGGCTCCACCCATCACGGCGCACGAGGTCTTCAAGCCTGTGAAGATCGTTTCTCCGCGACCCGGCGAATACACATACATCTTCTCTCAGAACTGCTCCGCGCTTCTCCGGTTTACTGTGGAGGGGGGCACTGGAAAGAGAGTCCGGTTCAAGCCCTCTGAGTACGTGGATTCGACGGGACATGTGAACTTCACGTATACATGGGGGACAGGCAAAGAGATATGGCACGACTACACGATCGGGGGCTCAGGCAAAGAATCTCATCAGATACTCTTCTGCTACGTGGGTTGCCAGTATATCGGGGTTACAGGAGCTGTGCCGGAAGGCTATCCCAACCCTGCAAAGCTCCCCGTTATCAGGTCACTTGACCTCGTCCATACCAGGGCCGATTGTCCGATCACCGGGACATTCTCCTGCTCGAGTGATATGCAAAACCGGGCTCATAGACTGATCGACTGGTCGATCCGTTCAAACATGAGCTATGTGGCAACCGATTGCCCCCACAGGGAGAAGAACGGCTGGCAGGAACAGAACTGGCATATGGCCCGGGCGATAAGCTACGGGTACAATGTTCAGAGCTGGTACAACAAGATCGCGCGCGACATACGCGACACACAGCTTCCTGACGGTCACATCCCGACTAACTGCCCGAACTATCTCGTGGGGATCCCCCCGCACGGTTACTGGAACGAAGCCGCCGAATGGGGGATATCGGGCGTGTTCGTCCCATGGCACCTGTACGAATGGTACGGCGACAGGAAGGCGCTCGATTCGAGCTACGAGAGCATGAAGAGATATGTCGATTACCTCTCCCTGTCGGCCAAAGACGGAATCATCAACAGCAACCTGGGAGACTGGTACGATTACGGACACGGAAAAGGAGACGGGCCGTCACAGTGGACCCCGACGACGCTGACGGCGACCGCAATCTGGGCGATGGGAGCAGCGACCGTCCTCCACACCGCCGAATTGCTCGGGCAGACCGCGGATGCGTTCATTTACGACAGACTCCAGACCCGCATCAAAGAAGATTTCCAGCGCCGGTTCTACGACCCCGTGAGGAAGTCGGTGCTGAATCACGGCTCGTGCCAGGCCGCCAACAGTGTGGCGTTGTGCGCCGGACTTATCCCGGAGGAGGACCGGAAAGCCGTGCTCCAGGCTGTCGTCGAAGATCTCGAACGTCACAACTGGCAGCAGACGGTGGGAGAAGTGATGCAGGTGTTCCTGATCCGGGCCCTGGCGGAAGGGGGCCGCAGCGATGTGCTCCACAAGATTTACAGCCGGGAAAACCAGGGGAGCTACGGATTCATGGTCCGCCAGGGGTTGACGACACTCCCGGAGAGCTGGGACGCCAAGCCGGGGACCGGAAACAGCATGAACCACTTCATGCTCGGGCACCTGGTGGAGTGGCATTACGCCTACGTGGCGGGGATCCGGCAGCAGCCGGGGAGTATCGGCTGGCACAAGGTGCTGATCGCACCGGAGCCCGGACCGATGAACAGCGCGTCCGCCTCATTCGACAGCCCGTCCGGGAAGATCGCGGTAAAGTGGGAGAAGCATAAGAAAGATTTCGAGATGAGTGTCACGATTCCGGAGGGGGTCGAGGCAGTGGCGGTGATGCCGAACGGAGAGAGGCATGAGTTGAAGCCGGGGAATGTTACGCTGAAGTCAAAAACAGAGTAGGAAACGGAATGTCTGACGTACCGCGTCGCCCGGAGTTCGGAAAACTGACACTGATCCATGGCGGTAATCAGTCCCGGGGAGGAGGTTCCGGGCAACCCGGCATGGAATCTGCGGCGCGCGCTGCCGCCCGGGCGTTCGAATCGGATTTAAAGAAGGCACGACGACTCAGGGGATTCCTTTCCGGCAGAAGGACCGCCACATTCGCCAGGGACCTTACAGGGGTACTTCAAGACCTGAGAATCGATGTGAAGGATACACTTACGGGGATTGAAATTGCGGCCGCTCTTTTCCGGTCTGACAGCTTCCTGTTCGAGGAATGCGACGACTCGTCCGGTTCGCTGGGCGATGTCTTCCGGAACGAAGGGCGCGAACTCTTTGTCCACTATGCCAAAAAATGCGAACAAAAGGAGTGGCTTGCGGGGGTCGTATTCGAGTTGATGCAGCAAAATGACTACGGGGTCCGGGACGTCATTCTCGACTCTGCGAACGAGTACCTCCCTGAGACTGTTATCCGGTCGCTCATTGAGCGTTTCCTGGCCAGGGATGTGGGCGATCGGAAAGCGGGCCGGGAAAGAGTGCGACCGTTTCAAGTTGAATCGCTCGTGCGCCAGATTAACGACGCACGCCTTTACGAGGAGATCACGCTTGCCGGCAACCCGGAACCAGGCGTTGCCGCCTGCATCGACATGGGGGAGGCCTACCTTGAGTCCGGCGACCCGCGCTCGGCACTATCGTGGCTTATGCGTGTCCCCACAAATGAATCATTCCAGTCGAACCGGCGTGACCTGCTTCTCGTGGCAACCCACACGAAACTGGGAAACAAACCTGAAGCGGAGGAAGCAGCCTGGCGGATGTTCCGGCGATCACGAAATGCGGAATTATTCAAACTGCTCCTTGATACCATCGGCCCCCAACAGCGGGACCGCGTCATCGACGACGAAACGAAGTTGATCCTGGGGACAACCGGATTCTCTTACGATGATGCAGAATTCCTCGTCATGAGCAACCGGATGGAGGAGGCAGAAACCTACCTCCTTGACAGGGCTGCGAAGCTGGACGGTCATTATTACGGCGCATTGAACCGTT
>DASVIU010000009.1:0-2557 GCA_036386275.1 Bacteroidota bacterium
GATGGTTCCGTACCGCCGGTAACGGGTCGGGCCGGACGGCATGCAAAAATAAACCCTGTAATGAATGAGACAAGACCTGCAACAAGGAGCCCGTAATGATACGGCGCCGGATATGCACTCCTCAGTGCCGCGTCTGTGTCCGCCATGAAAGAAAAGAGAATAAGGGAGGTGCCCACGACGCCGAGTGCCCACGAGAGCGCTCCCGGATGAAAGCGCCGTTCTCCCGCCGACCGGAGCACCACAATGCCGCCGAAGATCGTCATGAGCAGGGATATCGCCACGGGAGCGATCACAGGGCCTACCCACGGAAACGGGATGAGGAACAGAATATCCCAATCAAACAGCGAACCGGGCCAACCCACAGTGCCGAGAAGCCAGGCATAGAATGCAATGTCCCACATCCCAAATGCAAAAAGAAAGAACCCGAATCTTTCCCATGGCCTCCAGCCCGCGATAACGCCAAGCGTCGCAAGCATGATGATCGTGGCCGCTTCCCGCGCAATCTCAACACGAAGATAGCCGGGCGGGATCAGCTTCAACGGGAAGGCGAAGCCTTCGGGGTAGTAGAGGGCGCGGAGGTAGATCACAACGCTCGCCTCCACCAGTGCAAAGGCGACGGAAAAAACCGCCACCCACGCCAGTGTCGCCGCGGCACGCCTCCCCCCGGTCATGCAGCACCCCGTTCGTTCAGCTCGTCAAGAAACGCCACTGCCCTGCGCATGTGGGGGATGACGATCGATCCGCCCACGACGAGGGCGACGCTGAATATGTCGTGCATTTCCGGATCGGTGACTCCCTCTTTCTTGCACTGCTGGACGTGGTACGAGATGCAGTCGTCGCAGCGAAGGACCATCGAAGCGACGAGCCCGAGCATCTCCTTTGTTTTCGAATCAAGAGCCCCCGGCTCGTATGTGAGCGTGTCGACGCCGAAGAACCGCTTGATCGCACGATTGTCGATCCCGAGTATCCGGCTGTTCATCCTGGAGCGGAATTCGTTGAACTCCTCTACGCGGCTGCCCATAGGTTTCTCCGATGAAGTGTCTTTATGATGGACCCGTGACTACCGGAGCGGGGGGAACGAGAAGCGCTCCGTCATTTCACCCAGCGCGCGGAAGGCGGCATAGGCTTCCTGCCATCCTCCCCTGTCGATCTCCTCCATGAGCCGGGCGCACTCCCCGACACCTCCCGCGATTTCCGCGGGACATGACCCGGGAGCCGGCCCGGGGAAGGGAACACGGACGTACTGGTCAAGAGCGGCGACGCTCTGGTGGACGAGCGAGAGTCCCGCTACCGCGGCAGAAAGAGCAACCGCCATCGTGAAGAGATCGCCCCCATCCCGCCAGAACACAAGGAGTCCCGCGGCGCCGAGAGCCGTGACCACCCATCCCTCGATCGTCAGCACCCTGTACCGAACCAGCGCGGAGTGGAAGCCGAAATAGTAGTAACCGAGAAGGTGGTCGTGGGAATCGGTCATTTGATATCTTTCGGGGTGTTTCTGGTCTTATTTCCCACGGTCTTTCCGGCGGATTTCCCGACGGTTTTCCCGGAGCTCTTTCCGGCGTTGTTCAGGGGTCCGATCTCCGCGAGGACGGGCGAGTGGTCCGAACTCGATTCCTCCCGCTGAATCCAGCACCCCGTGGAGGTCCTTGCAATTTCCGCAGGAGCGAGTATGTAGTCAATCCGCCACCCGACGTTTCGAGCTCTCGCTCCGCCGTAATATGGCCACCAGGAATACGCGTGTCTGTCATCGGGATGATGGTAACGGAAGAGATCTTCCAGCCCGAGGGCGTGCAGGGCATCGATCATCGAACGCTCGTCGGGACGGGTACAGAGCATGTCCTCGATGTACATTTCCGGGTGGACGTCGGCATCGCGGTGCGCGACATTCAGGTCCCCGCACAGGATCACGTTCTCCCCCTCATAACAGAGTGCGTCGATGTAGTGCACCAGCGCGCCGAGGAATTCGATCTTCTGACGGTAGCTCTTTTGACCGAGCGGCGTGTACACGTTTACCACCGTCAGCCCTGCGACGCGCGCCTGGAGAACGCGGGTCTCCTCATCAAAGTGGGGAACAGTGTATTCCGCTTCGCCGAGGGATTCGCTCACGTGGATGCTGACACCGCTGTAACCGCCGCGAGCCCCGTGCCAGTGAGACGTGTAGCCCCGGATGTCCCGTACTCCCACGGGGATCTGGTCAGGGTGGGCTTTGATTTCCTGCAGGCACAGGACGTCGGGGCGGTGGGCCTGGATCCAGTGTTCGAACGCCGTCGCCCGCGCCCGTATGCCGTTGACGTTCCAGGTTACGATTTTCATTTATACGAAAATGATCAGCCCGCGTTGACTTCAGCGGACCGGGCTTTTTTCTGCTGGAGGAATTTCTCGAGGCCGTCGAAGGACTTTTCGAATGCCGCCACCCCATCTTCCTCCAGTTTATCCGTCACGGCATTGATGTCGATCCCCGAGGCGGCGAGGTCGCGGAGGACATGCTTCGCTCCTTCGAGGTCGTTCCCGACGGTGTGGGCGGGGCGCAAGTGATCGAGTATCGCGGTATAGGTCG
>DASVIU010000010.1:0-2553 GCA_036386275.1 Bacteroidota bacterium
CTCCACTTCGGGACAATAAAAAAAGGCCCCCCTGACTGTGGAGGGCCTATGCGCATGAACGGGTACGACAATTCAATATATCCGATCGTCAGGCAATTCTCAAGACTTTCGCCCCCTTTATCTTTCGATTTTTGAGCTGGAGGAGTGCCCTGTTTGCTTCCAGGAGGGGGAACTCCTCCGTCTCCGGCGTGATGGGGACCGCTGCAGCGAGGTCCAGAAATTCTCCCACATCCCGACGGGTGACGTTTGCCACGCTCCTGATCTCCTTCTCCATCCAGAGATGGGAGGGGTAGTCAAGGCCGAGGAGGCTGCTCTTGTCCGACTCCTCCTTCCGGATGGCATTGACAACCAGCCGCCCTCCCGGCTCGAGGTTTTTCAACGCTTCCAGCACAGGTTTCCATGCCGGGGTTGTGTCGATGATCGCGCGCATCTTCACAGGAGGGACATCGGTCGTATCACCCGTCCAGGCCGCCCCGAGCTCCCGGGCAAAGGCCTTCTCCCCTTCCCCCCGGGCGAAGACAAAGACCCGGGTCCGGGGATACAGATGCCTCACGATTTTGAGGACGAGGTGCGCCGATGCTCCGAATCCCGTCAGACCCAGTGTCTCCCCGTCCCTGATCCCCGAGAGCCGGAGCGACCTGTATCCGATCGCTCCGGCGCACATCAGGGGTGCGGCCTTTACATCAGAAATGACCTCCGGAATTCTGTATACAAAATCCGCCCGTGCGACCATATATCCGGCATATCCGCCGTCGGCATCCCTTCCCGTCCCCCGGAATTCGGGACAGAGGTTTTCATTCCCTTCACGACAGAACCTGCATTTGCCGCACGCCGAATATATCCAGGCAACGCCGACCCTGTCGCCGATCCGGACGGCGCTCACACCGGCCCCGGCCTCCTCGATACGCCCCACGACCTGATGCCCCGGCACGACCGGGAGCCGCGGAGGAGAAGCCCTCCCCTCGATCTCGTCTATGTCGGTGTGGCAAACGCCGCACACGGATACCCTGATCAAAACCTCGCCATCGGCGGGACGGGGGGGAGGGATTTCCACGGGAACCAGGGGAGCGGTGTTTTCCGCAAGACTGGAGATTTGCTGCAGCTGCATGGCTTTCATCTATCCGCCTCAGGCGCTGACGCGGTTGAGCAACTCTATCGATGAGCTGTCCAGACGGATCCCGGGAGCTGCCGCAAGGTCCTCCCATTGACGCGGGCTTGTCGCACTGACGATTGGCGCAGTGATCCCCGGCCGGGCAAGGAGCCAGGCGAGAGCGACCGCGGCCGGGGTGGCCTTCAGCCTTGCGGCGACTGCGTCGAGAGCTGCAATGATGCGAAACCCGCGCTGGTTGAAGTATTGTCGTACGCCGGCCCCGCGCCTGCTTTTCGACAAATCATGTTCGGAACGGTACTTTCCCGTTAGAAACCCGGATGCGAGCGGGTAATACGGAATCACGGCGAGTTTCTGAGCCCGGCAGAGAGATTCGAGGTCCTTTTCATACCCCGCCCGTTCGCAGAGATTGTAGTGGGGCTGCATGCTTTGATAACGGGGATACCCCGTCCTGTCACTCGCCTCAAGGGACGCAGAAAGCCTTTCAGCACTCAGGTTCGATGCCCCGATCGCCCTGACCTTCCCCTCCTTCACCAGGAGAGCGTACGCCTCCAGAGTCTCCTCGACCGGCGTCCCGGGATCGTCCCGGTGGGTTTGATAGAGATCGATGTACTCCGTTTGCAGGCGCCGGAGAGAATCCTCCGCCGCCCGGAGTATGTATGATTTCGCAAGCCCTTTCTTCTCCCGATCAATTTCGCTCCCCACCTTCGTCGCGATAACCACGTTCGCCCTGTTTCCCCGGAGCTTCATCCACTTTCCGATGATCGTCTCGGATTCCCCCCCCCTGTTTCCAGGAACCCACGTGGAGTATGAGTCCGCGGTGTCAACGCAGTTGAACCCTGACGCGAGGAACGCGTCCAGCAGACTGAAGGCGCCAGGCTCATCTACGGTCCACCCGAACACGTTGCCGCCGAATATCAGGGGCGCGATCTCCAGCCCTGAATTTCCGAGAGTGCGTCGTTCCATCGCATCAAACCCTTCATTGCAGGTGTCGCAGAGCATGGGGATCGGTGATCCCGGTCCCCCCGGTTCGATATGATTCTAAAAGTAGAAAAAACCCGGGCGATTCACAAACCGGTGGCACATCCTGGATCCGGCGTTTGGGGAACTCCCCACAATGTATTAATGTCCACGGTTCATCTCAATCACGGCCTGCCGTGGGTGATATCTCGCAATGACTGGGGGGAGCAGATTGCTTCGCCCTGAGAAGCGGGCTCGCAATGACAAACAATGTCATTTTCTCGCAATGACAAGCAATGTCATTTTCTCCGCTGGGGGCGGAAAACGAAGAAACTGCGGAACACGCGGAACGTGAGATAGAGCATGAACCCGATGGCGGAGTAATAGATGTAGTGCTCCCGCTTTTCGGCGCCGACGGAGAAGAACTTCACGGCCGTCAGAACCCCGGCGCCGATCATGTACAGAGGACCCATGTTGAAAAAAGG
>DASVIU010000011.1:0-5379 GCA_036386275.1 Bacteroidota bacterium
CCACGTGGACGGGTCGCCGGTGATCATCAAGACGCTCAATGAGGAAGATCGCGACCCCCGGGACGTCCTCAGGCTCTGCCACGAATACGAGATACTCCAGCCCCTGGTTGCGCCCGGAATTGTCCGTTCGTTGGGCCTGGAGCGCGTGAACGGATCGTTCGCTCTTCTGCTCGAGGACTTCGGCGGCGTCTCCCTCGACCACCACCTCACAAAGCACCGCCTCGACATTGCGTCGTTCCTCACGATAGCTTCCCAGGTGACCGAAGCGGTCGGCACCATTCATGAACACGGGATCATCCACAAGGACCTCAACCCGTCGAATATCCTCTTCAATGTCGCAACGGGCCAGGTGAAGATTTCGGACTTCGGGATAGCGTCTTTCCTCGAGAGAGAAGCACAGAGCGATACAAGCGTGAACCTTCTGGAAGGGACACTCCCGTATATCTCGCCGGAGCAAACCGGCAGGATGAACCGGTCAATCGACTATCGTACCGATTTCTACTCGCTCGGCGCCACGCTGTACGAGTTGCTTTTGGGCTGGCCCCCGTTCCAGTCGAGCGACCCCCTGGAACTCGTGCATTCACACATCGCCCGCCGACCGATCCCCCCCTGTGAGCTCAACCGGGAGATCCCGGCTTCCGTCTCCGCCATCGTCATGAAATTATTATCAAAAACCGCCGAAGACCGCTATCAGACGGCGCGGGGGCTGAAAGCCGACTGGGACAGGTGCACACTGGAGCTACAGGGCAACGGCGAAGTCTCTGCCTTTGTGCCGGGGACGGACGATTATTCGGACCGGTTCACGATCGACCAGCGGCTTTACGGCCGCGAAGAAGAGACCCGCCTCCTGCTTGATGCCTTCGACCGCGTCTGCGAAGGGTCCCCGGAGAGCCTCTTCGTGTGCGGGTTGCCGGGTATCGGCAAATCTGCCCTGTTGCACGAGGTGTACAAACCGCTCACGAACCGCCGCGGGTTCTTCATTTCAGGAAAATTTGATGAGTTCCAGCGGAACGTCCCCTACGCCTCTTTCCTCACCGCATTCCGGGACCTCGTCCGCCAGATCCTCGCAGGGACGGACGAACAGCTCGGTGAATGGAAAACCAGATTACTCGCGCCCCTCGGAAACAACGGCCGCGTAATTGTGGATGTCCTTCCGGAGCTCGAACTCGTCATCGGCCCGCAGCCTCCCGTCCAGGAACTTCCCTCCACCGAAGCGCAGAATCGCATCCACAGCGTCATGTGCAGCTTCGTCAGGGCGGTGGCGCGAAAAGAGCACCCCCTCGTGCTTTTCCTGGATGATCTGCAGTGGGCCGATTCGGCATCCCTCGATCTGATGCGGCTTCTCATGGGGGAATCACGCGACATGCACCTTCTCTTTCTCGGCGCCTTCCGGTTCCCGGAAACCGTGGACGAGCTTGATCGGGCAATCGTGGAGATGGAACGCTCCGGCTGCACCGTTCATCGGGTTGTCCTCCTCCCTCTCGACGGGGATACGACAAACAAGCTTATTGCTGATTCGCTGCACTGTGACCCGGCCGAGTCGGCCCCCCTTTCGGCGCTTGTGCACGAGAAGACGGACGGGAACCCGTTCTTCGTCAACGAGTTCCTCAAATCGCTCTACAGGGAAAAGCTGTTCTGGTTCGATCCGGCGGAACATGACTGGAAATGGAATCGGGACCGGATCCTCCAGAAAGACATCACGGACAACGTTGTATCGTTGATGACGGCGAAGATCCGGTATCTCTCAGTCGACGGTCAACGCGCGTTGACGACGGCCTCGTGCATAGGCGGTACGTTCGAACTGAGCCCCCTGGCGCTTGCCCTCGGCCTCCCGGAAGTAAGCACCGCTCAACTGCTTCAGGGGGCGATCAGCGAGGGGCTGATACTCCCTGTAGGAGACGCCTACAAGTTCGTCCGGGAATACGGCTCCGACCGTGACACGGACATGATTCCCGCGCACAACGCAGGCGTCGCATACAAGTTTACGCATGACCGCGTACAACAGGCCGCTTACTCGTTGATTCCGGACGACCGCAAGGCAGCACTCCACTATGCCATCGGGTCGAACCTTCTGCAGAGCGTCGGCGAACCGGAGAACGACGCACGGATCCTGGACGTCGTGAACCATATGAACCTCGGCGCCGCATCCATTGCAGGAAGAGAGGAGAAACGCGCCCTCGCCGGGCTCAACCTCGTCGCCGGGAGGCGTGCGAAAGGATCCGGTGCGTTTGAGGCCGCTCTGAGGTTCTTCATGGCGGGAAAGGGCCTGCTCACGACAAACGACTGGGAGGGCGACTACCGGCTCCTCTATGATCTCACAACGGAGCTGGGCGAGTGCGAGTATCTCACCGGCAAATTCTCCGAGGCCGGAGAGAGGTTTGCCGAGTGCCATGATCATGCCCGTGACGCGATGGACCAAGCAAGGATCTGCTATCACGAGGTGGCTCTTTTCGTCTACGCAGGGGACCCGGAGCGTGGCATCGCCGCCGGGATAACCGGTCTGGGATTGATCGGTGTGCGGATTGCCCGGGCACCCGGCAAGATGGCCGTCCTCGCATCACTTCTCCGGGTCCAATGGCTGCTCCGGGGAAGGAGAATTCTTGAGATCGGACACCAGCGGTCCATGACTGATGAACGGCAGCGCCTGGCCCTCAGGATCCTCATGGCGATGGTCCATTTCGCGTACCGTTCGAGCGAAAACCTGAGTGCCGTGGTCATCCTGAAGATGGTCGAAGCGACGCTTTCCCATGGAACGGCCGAGGAATCTCCTTATGCGTTTGCAACATATGGGCTTGTTCTCAGCACAGGATTCGGGGCCGTCGACTCCGGATGCGCGTTCGGCGACCTCGCGGTCCGTGTCGCCGGCCGGAACGCGAACCCGTATATGCTGGGGCGCTGCCTGTTCGTCCTGGGGAGCGTCCTCCATGGCTGGAGGCACGATCTCTCAGAGGGGATGAAAGTACTTGCCGACGCCCACCGGCAGAGTCTGAGCAGCGGCGACCTCGAATATGCCTCATACGCCCTCATCCATCTCACACTTGACGCCATCGTCACGGGCGAACCCCTTGACGAGGTCTACCGAAAGGCTGCCGAGAACCTCGCGTTTGTCAAGAGGTTCAAATTCGCGAACCCCGAATTCACATTCGTGCTCGCCCGCCAGATGGTGCTCTCACTCAAAGGCGCGACCTCCGCCGAAGGGAGCCTGGACGATAGTGAGTGGAAGGAAGCGGAATACCTCGCCATACTTCAGCGCACGAACGAAAACGTCGCGCGCATGTATCACGCCGTTTTCCGGATGCAGGTGCATTATCTCTTCGGTCAGTTCGACGAGGCCTGGCGCACCGCGCTCGACTCGAAACCCTATTCCGCGGCCCTGCGAGGTCAGATTCTCAAGGTTGAATATTGCTTCTACGAATCGCTGACGCTCTGCCAGGTGATGCCGCACTTCCCGGCAGGGGAAAGAAGAAAGGCGGGGCGGACGCTCCGACGCAATCTGCGGAAAATGAAACGCTGGACCCGGGGCGCCCCCGGGAATTTTCTCCATAAATATCTCCTCGTTCAGGCTGAGACCGCGCGTTGCGCCGGCCGCGCGGAAGAGGCGATGAGCCTTTACGACCGCGCCATCGCTTCGGCGGCGGAGCATCGCTATATCCAGAACTCGGCGCTTGCCGGCGAGCTGGCCTCCCGCTTTCATCTTGCCGCAGAGAGGACTTCCGTCGCACGCGCCTACATGCTGGACGCACGACAGGGTTACGCCGACTGGGGAGCGACAGGAAAGGTTGCCGCCCTTGACAGGCAATATCCCTCGCTCATCTCCGGAGGAGTGCGAAAGCCGCGGACACAGACCGGGAAGCCGGGCTCACGGGGAGGAGAGACCGGCGCGGGCGCACTCGACCTGACGTCGGTGCTCAAAGCGTCGCAGGCGCTCTCCAGCGAGATCGATCTGGACCGCCTGCTGGAGAAGATGATGTTCATTGTGCTGGAGAATGCAGGAGCAGAAAGGGGCGTCCTGATCATGGAAGAGGGTAATCAACTATTGGTGCGGGCGGAGGGGGGAACAGATGGCGCCGTCACACTGCAGTCGGTCCCCCTGAGGGCGTATGGCAAGCTCTCGGAAGCGGCCGTCCATTATGTGGCACGGACAGGCGAAAGCGTCCTGCTGAGCAATGCCACCCGCGAGAGCATACTCAAAAACGATCTCTACGTTGCCGGGGGAAAGCCGAAGTCGCTCCTCTGCCTTCCGATCACGAACCAGGGGAAGAGGAGCGGAATACTTTACCTCGAAAACAACCTGACCACCGACGCATTCACTCCCCGGCGGCTCGAAGTCTTGCAGCACCTCTCCTCGCAAATCGCCATTTCACTGGAAAACGCCCGTCTCCACGGGAAGGAAAAGGCTTATGCCCGCGTGCAGGAGGAGATCAGGCTGGCGGCGCGGATACAGATCGACCTGCTCCCCCACTCCTCCCCTGAAGTCCCCGGATACGAGATTGCGGGGATGAACTATCCAGCGCAGATCATCGGGGGAGATTACTACGATTTCATCCCCCTCGGCAACAATCGCCTCGCCATATGCCTCGGGGATGTCGCGGGGAAGGGGCTGCCCGCTTCACTGCTGATGGCCAATCTCCAGGCGACGCTTCGCGGCCAGACGCTCTTTGACGCCTCTCCTGGGGCCTGCATCCGGCGCTCCAACAAGCTCCTGTTCGAGAGCACCGGCGCAGAGAAATTTGCAACTGTGTTTTTCGGCATTCTCGACCGGGAGGAACACCGCTTCAGCTATGTCAACGCCGGGCAAGAGATCCCGTTTGTCCTGACAGGCGGCCCCGAACCGGTGCGGCTGGAGGAGGGGGGTGTCGCTCTCGGTGTAGTGGAGGAATTTGACTTCAAGGAAGGGTCCGTGACACTGGGCCCCGGCGACACGATGGTGATCGTCTCCGACGGGATCACGGAATCGATGAACTCGTCACAGGAGTTGTTCGGAGAGGAGCGGCTCGAGCGGTTGCTTTTCGAGATCCGGGGGTGTGACGCTCAAACAGTCATCGAGCGGATCATCGGCGCCGTACGCTCGTTTGTCAGGGAGGCGCCGCAGTGGGATGACATGACAATCGTTGTCGTGCGGCGGGCTCAATAGCCTCATCTCAACAATAGCAACCGTTTCGTCGCAACGAAATCCCCGGCCCTGAGCCGGTAGAAGTATACTCCGCTGGCGAGGCCATCCCCTCCGAATTGTACTTCATGCGAGCCTGCCACCTGGAACCCGTCGACCGGAGCAGCGACCTGTTGACCAAGAGTATTGAAAACGATCAATGTCACGTGCAGTGTGGCCGGCAGATTGTAACGGATAGTCGTGGAGGGATTGAACGGATTGGGATAGTT
>DASVIU010000012.1:0-3758 GCA_036386275.1 Bacteroidota bacterium
TTCGGACAGGCGGGGTACCCGAAGCTGTACCGTGAACCCTGGTACCCTTGCGAAAAGAGCCTCTTCACCTCAGGCGCATCCTTGAGGGCGATCCCCAGCTCCTGGCGGATCTGTTTGTGCCAGAGCTCTGCCAGCGCCTCAGCGCATTCCACGCTCAACCCGTGGAAATAGAGGTAGTCCCTGTAGTCGCCGGATGCGAACAGCCGGGCTGATTCCTCCGACGCCCTCTTCCCCATCGTGACGAGCTGGAACGCCACGACATCCATCCGTCCGGAATCCCGCGCCGCGAAGTAGTCCGACAGACAGAGCCGCCTGTCCCCCTTCTGGCGCGGGAACGTGAACCGGAGGCGCGGCGTGCGTCCTTCTTCATCATAGACGATCAGGTCGTCTCCGTCGGACTGGCAGGGGAAATACCCGTATACGACAGCGGGGCGGAGGAGCCCTTCGCGCACGATCCTCGCCTTCAGCGCCTCATAGTCCGGGGTGACTTTCTCCTCGAGCATCGCCCGGTATTGATCGTCCGTCATTTTCCCCTTGCGCACCTGCCACTGCCCCCGGATCAGGGCAACGTCGTTCACAAAGGGGAAGACCCGCTCCAGCGGGACCGGGTCCACCACCTTTGACCCCAGGAACGGAGGCACCGGTATGGGGACGTCGGTACGGACGCGGGAACGGACGAGTCCGGCCGCTCCGTTGGCCGCGTCGAGTGAAGTGTTGTAACGGGAATCCTCTTTCTGCGCCAGCGCGATTTTCGATTCCGTTCCCACGAGGATCTCCTCTTCCCCTTCGGTTCCCGCCTGCGGTGGCGCCTTCGTCGCCACAGGCGCCAAGGCGAGATCCCCGGCGGCGATCTGCGCCATGTACCTGAGACCGTCGAACGCGTCGTTGGCGTAGAGAACGTTCCCCCGGTACACGCTCCGCAGATCCTGCTCGACATATCTCCGCGTCAGTGCGGCCCCTCCCAGGATCACGGGAATCGTGATTCCCCGCTCATTCATCACCCCCAGGTTTTCCTTCATGATCAGCGTGGATTTCACGAGCAAGCCGCTCATGCCGATCGCATCAGCCCTGTGCTCTTCCGCGGCCTGGAGCATGGCATCGATGGGAACCTTGATACCCAGGTTCACCACGCGGTACCCGTTGTTCGTCAGTATGATGTCCACGAGGTTCTTGCCGATGTCATGGACGTCCCCCCTGACGGTCGCCAGGACCATCACCCCTTTCGAGGTCGTGTCCGCCTTGCTCATGAACTGCTCCAGGTAGGCGACCGCCGCCTTCATCACCTCGGCAGACTGGAGAACGAACGGGAGCTGCATCTGGCCGCTCCCGAAAAGCTCCCCCACCACTTTCATCCCGTCAAGGAGAATCGTGTTGATGATCTCCAGCGCACCGTATTTCTTCAGCCCCTCATCGAGATCCTGCTGCAACCCGACCCTGTCGCCGTCAATGATCCTCGTTCTCAGGATTTCCTCGATCGTCGCACCCCGGACCGTTGCGGCTTTTTTCTCCTTCTTCCCCCCGGCGTAGAACGCCATCAGCTCAGTGAGCGGATCGTATGTGACCTTCCGGTGTGAAACCCCGCCTTCCATTACCTCTTCGAAGCGCCTGCTGTCCTCTATGAGTTCGCGACAGAGATCACGCCCTTTTTCGTCTATCTTATAGAGGGGCATGATCCTGGCTGCGTGCACGATCGCCATATCGAGCCCGGCTTCTATCGCGCGGTGGAGGAAGACGCTGTTCAGCGGATGGCGCACCTCCGGGGAGAGACCGAACGAGATATTGCTGACTCCCAGGAGGGTCTTGACACCCGGCAGCTCCCGTTTGATCCGCCGGATCCCTTCGATCGTCTCGATCCCGGCACGCCGGAATTCCTCCTCCCCGCTTCCGAGAGTGAACGTGAGCGTATCGAATATCAGGTCATGCGGTTTCATCCCGTACCTGTTGACGACAAGGTCGTAGATGATCTTTGCGATCGCCACTTTCCGATCGGCAGTTTTCGCCATCCCCTGCTCGTCGATCGTCAGAGCGATCACCGCTGCGCCGTATTTCCTGCAGAGGGGGACGACTCTCCTGATCCGTTCTTCCCCGTCCTCCATGTTGATCGAGTTGACGACCGCCTTCCCGCCGATGAGCCGGAGCGCTTCTTCGATGACCGGGGCTTCGGTGGAGTCGATGACGAGGGGGAGCGTCACCTGGGTGTTGAACCGCGTGATGATCTCCCTCATGTCCCTCGCCTCGTCGCGGCCGACATACGCCGCACAGACGTCGACCATGTGCGCCCCTTCCCTGACGGCACCCCGCCCCATCGCGACAATCCCTTCCCAATCCTCCAGGGCAAGGAGCTCGCGGAATTGTTTGCTGCCGTTGGCGTTTGTCCGTTCGCCGACAAGGACGGGGGGAGGATCGATGTGGAGCGGCACAGCCTGGTAGAGGCTCGAGGCACTCGGAATGAAGTCGATCTGCCGGTGCTTCGGCGCAAGTCCCCCGACCGCCGCGGCAAGCTGGCGTATGTGCTCCTTCGTCGTGCCGCAGCAGCCACCCGCAACGCTCACACCCAGGTCTTTCACGAAGTGTGAAAGGTACCGGACAAGTTCTTCCGGCGTCAGGTGGTAGTGCGCGTGCCCCCCGACATTCTCCGGAATCCCGGCGTTCGGCATGACGAACACCGGCTTCGGGCTGCCCGAGCAAAGGACGCGGACGTGATCGGACATTTCTTTCGGCCCCGTTGCGCAGTTCATCCCTATCACGTCAACATCGAAGGGTTCGAGCGCAACAAGCGCGGCCGCGATCTCCGTCCCCAGCAGCAGGGTTCCGTTTGATTCCACAGTGACGGAGACGATGACAGGCACGCGGCCCCGCGCATCCTCAAAGAACTCGAAGATCCCACAGAGGGCCGCCTTGGCCTGAAGCAGATCCTGGCACGTCTCGACGCAGAGAAGATCGACACCACCTTCGACGAGCCCCCTGGCCTGCTCTTTGTAGGCGGAGGACATCTCCCCGAACCTGCAGTGGCCGAGCGAGGGGAGTTTCGTTGTGGGCCCCATCGACCCTGCGACGAAGCGGGGTCTGTCCGGGGTGGAGAAGCCGTCGGCCACCCCCCGGGCGATCCGGGCGGCCCTGAAATTGAGGTCGTACGCCATCTCCGCAATCCCGTATTCCCCCAGCACGATGGAGGTGGACCCGAACGAATCGGTTTCGACGACGTCGGCACCGGCCTCGAGGTAGTCGCGGTGGACGTTTTCCACGGCGGAAGGCTTCGACACCACCAGGTATTCGTTGCAGCCGTTCAGGTGTTCCCCTCCGAAGTCCTCCGCGGTCAGGTTCTGCCCCTGCAGGTGCGTCCCCATCGCTCCGTCGAAGACAACGACCTTCTGCTGCAATATTTCCACGAACGACTTCGGCATCGACAATCCTCAGGGAAACCTTTGAACCACAACACGGTATTCTTCCATCATTCTCCTCACCACCTCACCCGCAGGGAGTATCTCCCTCACGAGGCCGGAACTCTGTCCCGCCTCGAATTCCCCCTCCTCGAGATTCCCCTCGAATATCCCCATCATTTCGCGCCGCCTCCCGAGGAGGGATTCCAGTTCCTCCCGTGTCGCGCCGTCACGCTCGGCCTGAAGCACCTTCAGCGCGAACGGGGTCCTGATCATACGGACCGGCGTCAGCTTCTTCAGCGTGAAAACAGTGCCGCCGTCACCGGCCCCGAGGACCGCCTGCTTGTAGTTTTCGTGGGCTGATGATTCCACTGTCGC
>DASVIU010000013.1:0-5159 GCA_036386275.1 Bacteroidota bacterium
CGTCGCGCCTCTACCAGCTCGGGCTCATATCCGACCCGGACGGCCGGTTGACCCATTTCGGGCCGCGGTCCTACTTCCCGTTCTTCGGATGGGATGTCGAGCCCGGTCCCCGTGCGATGGTCAACGGTGGCGCGATCGTGAACACTTTCAGGCAGACGAACAGGCTGGCGTTCAAGACAAGCCGCGACCTCTGGGAAGGGGCCCGCATCGATCTGAACTGGAATGTCGGATGGTCGTACAGCAGGACACAGAACCTGTCGACATCCGATACTTCTGCGTTCCCGACTCTTGTGAACCAGACGATCACCGGGAGCGTCGACCGGTCTTTCCTGACGTTCCCGGATGTCCTGTTCCTCGGCATGTTCAAGACTTCGCTGAAGGAGGTGAGCAAGCAGTATGCCGCTTTGAAGTCAGCAGACACGACGGGGACGAATGACGAGCAGAATCTGACGACGGCGTTCGAAAAGGGGTTCGAAGCGCTCCCGTTTCTGAAAAAAATCTTCGGCCAGTTTTACCCCAGGGTGAACTGGAGCTTCCGGTGGGACGGGCTGGAGAAGCTTCCGCTCTTCACCGGGTTCGTCAGCAGGCTCTCGCTGGATCACTCCTACAACTCGAATTTCAGCAGGCAATTCGAAAACACGCCGGGAGGAGGGGGTGAAAGGACTGACGGGGAACACGTGGCGTACGGATTCACGCCGCTCGTGGGGGCCAATTTCACGTTCAAGGAGCTCCTCAAAGGAAGTTTCGGCGCCAATCTCCGCTACAACACGAACACGTCATACGAGCTCTCCGTATCCTCGAGGAACATCGTCGAATCACTGACGCAGGAGATTGCGTTCACCGCCTCCTATTCGAGGAAGGGGTTTGAGATCCCGTTCTTCGGACTCTCCCTGAGCAACGATGTCGACGTGAGCCTCACATATTCCATATCCAAGAACTCCCGGCAGACGTACGATGTCTCGCAGCTCGATGTGAATGTGACGGGCGTCCCGCTGGAGGGATCGACCCGCACCCAGATAGAGCCGCGCATCAAGTACGTCCTGAGCCAGCGCGTGACAGCGTCGGTCTATTACCGCTACACGAGGGTGGAGCCCGATTTTGCCGGCTCGCGGATCCCCGGGACGACGGAAAACGAGGCGGGCCTGGACATACACATCGCCATCCAATAATGTCATTGCGAGCGCCTGTCATTGCGAAGCGAAGCAATCCGACCACGACAGATTGCTTCGCCCTGAAAAGCGGGCTCGCAATGACAGGTCCGTAGCAGTCAGTTTGCATCTCGCTCCGCAAAATGGTATTCTTTCAACGAAGGGAATCTGAAAAGGCATGGAAGAACAGAAGGGAAAAGTCCTCTGGGTCGATGACGAGATCGAGCTCCTTCGCGCCCACGTGAGATACCTCGGGGAAAAGGGCTACGCCGTGGACACCGTCACCAACGGCGAGGACGCGATTGCCATGGTGAAAGAGACCGAATATGACCTCGTCTTCCTCGATGAGATGATGCCGGGCATGGGGGGACTCCGTGCGCTCGCGGAGATCAAGGATCTCCGCCCCAGTCTTCCCGTCATCATGATTACGAAAAATGAGGAAGAGTCGCTGATGGAAGAGGCGATCGGCCAGAAGATCAGCGACTACCTGACCAAGCCTGTCAACCCCAGCCAGGTGCTGATGGCATGCAAGAAGTTTCTGGAGGGGCGCAAGATCACCGGGGCGGCGGTCTCGAAGGACTATATCCAGGAATTCAACGACATCTCCCGCGCGCTGATGGGGGACCTGACGCACCAGGAGTGGATCGACCTCTACATCCGTCTCACCGGCTGGGGGCTGGAGCTCGACGAGCACCCGGAGCTGGGGCTCAAACAGACGCTGATCGACCAGACGCGCGAATGCAACCTGGCGTTCAGCAAATACGTCGAGAGGAACTACCGGGACTGGGTGGAACGGACAAGCCACAGGCCGGCGCTCTCGACCGAGGTCGTCGACAGGTACGTGATCCCCGAATTCCAGTCCGGGAAGTCCGTCTTCTTCTTCGTCATCGACTGCCTCCGCCTCGACCAGTGGCTTGTGATGGAACAGATCCTCCAGGAATATTTCACGATCACGAAGGAATACTATTTCAGCATCCTGCCGACCGCGACCCCCTATTCGCGCAATGCCATATTCAGCGGGTCGTTCCCGAGCGACGTCGAGTTGCGGTTCCCGGAGCTCTGGGAGAAGAGCGAGGACGACGAGAACAGCCGCAACCGGTACGAGAGGCAGTTTCTGGACAAACTTCTCGAAAGGCGCAAGATCCTCCTCAAGCCCGAGCCCAAGTACATCAAGATCCTCGACGCCGAGTTCGGGAGGAACGTCGAGAACACGATCAATTCGTACACCCAGTCGAAACTGACCTCTGTCGTCGTGAATTTCGTCGACATGCTCGCGCACGGGAGATCCGATTCGTCCCTTCTGAAGGAGATCGCCCCCGACGAGTCCGCGTACCGTTCCCTCACGCGGTCCTGGTTCCTCCACTCATCCCTCCTGGGGATGCTGAAGACGCTCTCGCGGAATCCGAACGTGACCGTGGTTCTCACGACGGATCACGGCAGCATCCGGAGCCTCCGCGGGTCGAAAGTTCTGGGAGACCGGGAAGCCTCGACCAATCTCCGCTACAAGTACGGCAGAAACCTGAAGGCCGAAGAAAAGGCGGCGATTTTCGTGAAGAACCCGGAGGACTTCAAGCTCCCCCGGAGGGGTATCGCCACGAACTACATCATCGCGAAGGAGGATTACTATTTCGTCTACCCGACGGAATACCACCGGTATCTCAACCAGTACCGTGACAGCTTCCAGCACGGGGGCGCCTCGATGGAGGAGATGATCCTCCCCGTGGTCCGTTTGGTACCGAGGGGATGAAACGGATCCTTTCCCGCTCGGCAGAGGAGACCGAAGCGGCCGGACGCGCATTTGCCGGAAGGCTGCGGCCGGGGGACGTGGTGGCGCTGACGGGGACACTGGGGAGCGGCAAGACAAAATTTGTTTCAGGCGTCTGCAGGGGACTGGGTGTCCGCGGGCACGTCACCAGCCCCACGTTCACGCTTATCAACGAATACCCCGCGGAGTTCGGTGTGGTGGCGCACATCGACATGTACAGGATCAACGGCATGAAGGAAGTGGCGGAGCTCGGCGTCGAAGAATACTTCAACAGCCGGTGTGTCTGCCTCATCGAATGGGCGGAGGCGGTGCTCGATATGCTCCCTCCGGCCAGTTTCCATGTCTCGTTCGCGCACGGCAGCTCGGAATCCGAGAGGACCATACAGATCGAGGGACCGCGGGAGCCCGCGGAGTGAACGTCCTCGGGATCGAAACCGCCACAACGGTGTGCGCCGCGGCTCTCGTCCGCGGCGGGAGAGTCGTCGCAGAATCGCTCCTTGATGCAGGCCGGGTCCATGCGGAAAAACTGATGGGGCAGATCGTCGCGGTCCTGGGTCCCGACGGTGTGAAGTCCCTCGACGGGGTCGCGGTATCGATCGGCCCCGGCTCCTTCACCGGACTCCGGATCGGGGTAAGCGTTGCGAAGGGGATCGCATTCGCCGGAAATATTCCGCTCGTGGGAGTGCCGACGCTCGAAGCGCTCGCGCTGCATGCTGCGGAGGCCGGTCACGTGGAAGCCGGGACGCGCCTGCTGGCCGCGCTGGACGCCCGCCGCGACGAAGTGTATTGCCAGTTGTTCGATGTGACGGAAAGCGGCCCGGTCCCCCTCTGGGACGCGCGCGATATGACGCTCGGCGCGCTGATGGAAGAACTGCACGGCTCGGGGGCCCGCGTCACCGGGGAGGGGGCGGCCAAGGTGCTCTCATGGCCCGGTGCGCCGGCGACCCTGCGCATGGTTCCGGGGGATGCGTTGCGTTGCAGCGCGGAGAGCGTGGCGCGCCTCGGCGAGAAGCTGCTTCTCGCGGGGAAGGCGGACGACCCGTCCGCGCTGGAACCGCGTTACATCAAGGATTTTTTCCTCAAGACACGTTAACAAGCAAGGACGAAGAGCCCATGTCGTGGTTCAAGCGGTCCAAGGAAAACATCGCCTCGGAGACTCAGAAGAAGGACGTCCCCGACGGGCTCTGGACGAAGTGCGAACAGTGCGGTGAGATCATCCACAAGATGGAGCTCGAGAAGAATTTCTTCACCTGCGCGAAATGCAATGCGCATTTCCGGATCGGGAGCAAGGAGTACATTGCCATACTCCTGGACGAGGGTTCGTTCAAGGAGCACGACGGGAGGATGCGTTCCGGTGACCCGCTCAAGTTCGTGGACACGAAACGGTACAGGGACAGGATCCCCGAAGCGATCAAGAAAACCAGGCTCCATGATGCCGTGCGGTGGGGGACAGGGACCGTCAACAAGCATCCTCTCGTCGTGGCGGCGATGGACTTTTCCTTCATCGGGGGGAGCATGGGATCGGTCGTCGGCGAAAAGATCGGCCGCGCCATCGACCGTGCATGGAAATCGAAAATACCCCTGCTTGTGATATCGGCAAGCGGTGGGGCGAGGATGATGGAGGGTGCGCTCTCACTGATGCAGATGGCCAAGACCAGCGCGAAACTTGCCCGGCTTTCCGAGGCGGGGGTCGGGTATATCTCCCTTCTCACCGATCCGACGACGGGGGGCGTGACCGCCAGCTATGCGATGCTCGGTGATGTCATCATTGCCGAGCCGGGTGCCCTCATCGGGTTCGCGGGGCCTCGCGTCATCAAGCAGACGATCGGCAAGGATCTTCCCCCCGGATTCCAGCGCGCGGAATTCCTCCTTGAGCATGGTTTCGTCGATATGGTCGTTCACAGGAAAGACATCCGGCAGACCGTCTCACAGCTACTGACATACATCGGCACCTGAAGACTCCCGTCACACGTCCGCGCCCTGAAGAGATGAAGACGATCCATGAACCGCATCTGATGCAACGGGAGGCGGATGACCTCCGCGCCGCGGGGAAGAGGATCGTACTCGTCCCCACAATGGGGGCGCTTCACGGCGGCCACACCGCCCTCATCCGCGAGGCCCGCACAAGGGGTGACGTGGTGGTGGTGACGCTCTTCGTCAACCCGGCGCAGTTCGGCGAAGGGGAGGACTTCGGTCGCTATCCGCGGGACATTGAGGGGGATGTTCTCCTGGCCTCACGCGCCGGC
>DASVIU010000014.1:0-1959 GCA_036386275.1 Bacteroidota bacterium
CGAGGACCTTGCCGTCGAGTCGGTTGATGTAGGAGATCCGTTCGACGATGTCGCCGAAGAACTCGACGCGCAGGGCCTCTTCGTTCTCATAGGCGGGGATGACCTCCACAACGTCTCCGCGCACGCGCATCGTCCCGCGGACGAATTCGAAATCGTTCCGCGTGTAATAGATGTTCAGCAATTTCCGGAGAAGGTCGTTCCGCTCCAGCTTCTCCCCTTTCCGCACGACAACCACCTGGCTGGCCCACTCCTCGGGCGCGCCGATCCCGTAGATGCAGCTGACAGAAGCGACGACGATGACGTTTCTATCGCCGCTCAGGAGTGCGCTCGTCGCCCGGAGGCGCAGCCTGTCGATCTCGTCGTTGATCGACGCGTCCTTGGCAATATACGTGTCGGTGGAGGGGACATAAGCTTCGGGCTGGTAGTAGTCGTAGTAGCTGATGAAGAACTCCACCCTGTCGCGCGGGAAGAACCGCTTGAACTCGCTGTAAAGCTGCGCGGCGAGGGTCTTGTTGTGCGACATCACGAGAACGGGCTTGTCGGCCCCGGCGATGACGTTCGAGATTGTGAACGTCTTGCCGCTCCCTGTAACGCCCAGAAGCGTCTGGAAGCGGTCACCCCGCGCAACGCCTTCTGCGAGCTGGCGGATGGCGTCCGGCTGGTCGCCGCTCGGCTGGAACTCGGATGTCAGCGAAAAGAGGCTCATGCCACTACCTGTTCCTGGAATTTGATCCCCGTCTTCTTCAGGAATTCAAAAGGCATCTCGCCCCCGGCGAATATGAACACATAGTCGTTCGGGACGACCCTGATCCCCCCGTCGGTTTCGATCTCGACTTCCTTTTCGCGGATCCCCTTCACGCTCGAATTCAGGAGGACGTTGAGGGCATTTCGCCTCCTGTACTCATCGAGGTGTTTCGCATTCCGGTCCTTCAATCTCGTGAATTCCGATTTGCGGTACGAGAGGGTCACACGGTTGGTGCCGTGCAGCGCGAGGCCCACCGCCGCTTCGACGGCGGAATCCCCCCCTCCCACGACAAGCACGTCGCAATTCCTGTACGTCTCGGCATCGATAAGCCGGTATGTCACTTTGCCGAGTTCTTCCCCGGGGACCCCGAGCTTGCGCGGCGTCCCGCGGCGACCGAGCCCCAGCACAACGTGGTGCGCCGCGTATTCGCCTGCAGGGGTAGTCACGAGGAAATGTCCCTCCGAGGTCCGTATGTCGAGCGCCTTCTCGCCGGTATTGACCTTGAGCTGCGTCTTCGTCAGGACCTGCTGCCAGAGTTCCAGAAGTGATTCCTTCGACGTTTCCGTCAGCTTCAGCTTCCCCCAGAGAGGGAGCTCTACGGGGGAGGTCATGACTATCTTTCGTCTCGGGTACTGCAGGATGGTTCCTCCTGCATCCCCCTGCTCCAGAATGAGATACTTCAGCCTGTTCGCCTTCGCGGTGAGACCGGCGGCGAGCCCGGCAGGTCCCGCCCCGACTACCACAACGTCGTACACCCCGTCGGATGAGCGCGGGCGGGAGGCGATGTGTTCGACCACCTTCCTCCCCTGCGATATCGCGTTCTTGATGAGTCCCATTCCGCCGAGCTCACCCACAATGAACAGGTTCCTGACGCTTGTCTCGAAATGCTCGTTAAGGATGGGGAGGTCCGCACTCCGCCCCGGCGCAGCCATCATCATGACGATGGCGCCGACCGGACACGCATCGGCACAGAGGCCGTGCCCCACGCACTTCGAGCCATGGACAAGGACCGCTTTCCCGTCGAAGACGCCGAGGACGTCCTCTTCCGGGCACGCGTCCACGCACCCCCCGCACCCGATGCATTCCATCGCATTGATGTGCGGGTGCATCGAAACGGCCGACTGCAGACCGGCGATCTTCGCATTTTCGAAATGCTTCCGCGCCCGCCGCTCCTGCCCCCTGACCTGCATTAGATATGGGATGACGGCTGCGGA
>DASVIU010000015.1:0-3133 GCA_036386275.1 Bacteroidota bacterium
GCGCCCGCTGCGGCCCGGGGACAGGATCGCCTACTATATCACGGGAAACGACCCGAATCCCAGAGGATCTGACAACTGCAAGGCTGCCGAAGAGTGGGATCCGAATTTTCCGGATGAAAACACAGCGTATTACATGCGCAGACTCAGCGAATTCTCAGAGAAGTTCATTGCGTTCTTCCAACCTCAGGACTTCCGGGCAATCTTCTCCGCCGACGATCTGTTCCCTTTCGATCCCGCGACCGTTGTATTACTCATCAGTGACGTTGTCGAAGATCCTCCCTCCGAGGAGGAGGATCCTCGCCCGGGGACGTTCGGGATCTGGCTTGAAGGATAGTCCGAACCCTTGCGTTTTTCATTCCGGTTTCTTACAATTTCGCGACAGGATGTCTCCAGCGCTTAATCATCTTTCCGGAAAGGTCTCCCGGCATGGAAAAGGGAACCGTGAAGTGGTTCAACAACGCGAAGGGCTACGGTTTCATCACGCGTGAAAACGGAGAGGACATTTTTGTTCATTTCAAGTCCATCGTGGGGGAGGGATACAAGAGTCTGAAACAGGGTGAGGCTGTGCAGTTTGATGTGGAGCAGGGGACGAAAGGTTTGCAGGCTGTCAACGTCACCAAAGTTGGCCCGTAATTCACGTCAGGCTCAACGCAACACCGGACAAGCAACCTGCTTTTCCCGGGGAAGAGAGGTTTGCGTTTTATGAGCCCCGGTGAGCGGCAACCCATTCCCGGACGTAGGAGACGATCGTCTGTGTCGATGCGCCCGGCGTGAAAAGCCTCCCCACCCCAAGCCTGCCCAGTTCGTCAATATCTTTATCCGGGATAATTCCGCCGCCGAAAAGCAGGACGTCATCGAGCCCTTTTTCCTTCAGGAGCGTCAACACACGGGGGAAAATCGTCATGTGCGCTCCGCTTAATATGCTCACACCAATTGCATCCACGTCCTCCTGTGCCGCCGCCTCGACGATAACCTCCGGCGTTTTCCTGAGCCCGCTGTAAATCACCTCCATACCCGCATCGCGCAATGCGGCAGCCACAACTTTGGCGCCGCGATCATGACCGTCCAATCCGACTTTTGCGACCAGGACACGGATTCGCCTTTCCATCATCCTCTTTCCTTCTTGATAGTCCGGTCGGTCTGAAATTCCTGAAGAGCCGTATGGAGTCTCGACAGGGGGAGACCGACAACATTGTAGAAACAACCCTCGATGCGGGTGACGAACACCGCACCGTAATCATCCTGTATCCCGTAGGCGCCTGCTTTGTCGAGGGGGGATCCCCCCTCAACGTATTCTTCGATTTCACTCAAAGGGAGTTCGCGGAACGTGACGTCTGTTCTCTCCGCCCCTGTCATCTGCCGGCCGGAGGGGCGGTCCACAAGCGCGAAGCCCGTCACAACAGCATGTGTCCTCCCGCTCAGCGCGCTCAGCATCCGGACCGCATCACGGGGGCCGTCGGGCTTCCCCAGCATCTCACCCTCCAGCACAACGATCGTATCCGCTCCGACGATCACGCCCTCCGGGATACTCTCCGCGACATGCAGCGCCTTCCTGAGGGCAAGCCCGGCGGCGTTTTCCTCAGGCGTGCGGGACGGGTCAAATATCTCCGGAATGTCGCAGGGCATGACAGTCGGGCTCATGCCGATTTGTTTAAGCAGTTGAAGTCTTCGGGGTGAGCGGGAGGCGAGAATCAGTTTCCTGTGTGAATCCATCCGGGATAAGAAAAAAAAGGCGACACCTCAGTATCGCCTCTCAAAATTATGGCCTATGCTGTCGCGCTCCAAGCATCAACGAAACATCGCCTTGATGCTCCCCCATGTTCTCCTGACGCTGCTCACATAGTGACTCACACCGGTTTCGTAGGGGTCGGAACGTGCGCCGTTGGCGTACACCGCTGTAATCCTGTATTTGTAGTATGTCCCGGCGGTGCGGAACGCCGTTTCGTCGACAAAGTCGTACGGTTGGTTGCTTCCTTTGGTCTTGTATAAAGGCATCAACACCATGTACTGGCCGTCCCAGCCGGCTTTGCGTGCAATCTCGTAACCGACGATGCCTGTTTCGTCATCACTGTCCCAGTGAATCGTGATCGACGAACCGTCGCTCCGGGCAGTCGGTTGACCTTTGATGACTGCAGCCGACATGATGCCGCTGAGGGAAAGGGCGAGAACACCGCCCAGCAAGAGAGACCGCTTCAATGAAGAGTTCATGGGTGAGCAGTCGTTGAGAGTCGTGTGCGGAAGGCGGGACTTGAACCCGCATGCCTTTTGGGCGCCACCCCCTCAAGATGGTGCGTCTGCCAATTTCGCCACTTCCGCAGGGAGTCGCTCCTGGCACAGTATAGACAGCGCGGATAAAATATAGAAAAGGGAAATATCATGTGCAAGAGGCAATTGATGATCCGGTCCTTTTTCTGACCTTTTGGGGACTATGACCCCTCGCAGAGGCCCTCTCCATGTCTTGCCTCGTGCAAGAAAGCTGAGCACACCGTGGTTCCAATTTATGGATTGCTAGTTGAGTCAGCAAGTGCTACTTTTCCTTGTATGGCTTCTCGCCCAGCACCCCCCCCTTCCGGAACCCCCGACCGGGCCTCCCGGTTTCACCTGAATTTCCGGGCGTGGCTCACGTGCTTTCTGCTCGTACTGCCTGCAGCCCTTCCCTACCTCGCGCATTTTATTGCGAGTGGAGAAGGAATCCCTACAGGATTTATCGAGGGAGACCAGGCATACTACATGGCGAACGCCAGGGAGCACTTCGATTCGGGGAGCTTCTCGTTCTTCTACGGCAATCCATTCGACGGATCCCCTGAAACACCCCGCGTCTACTGGCAGCCTCACATTTTGCTGCTGGGCCTGCTGCTCCAGGTCACTGGACTATCCCCCGGCACACTCTACATCCTTTTCGGGTTGTGTGGAGCCCTGATCTGCGCCAGGGTCGCACTTGCCATGCTCAGGGAAAGCCAGAGCCCGGCCACGAGTCCGGGGGCCCCGGTCACTATAGCCTTCTTTTGGGGTGGGGGGCTGCTCGTGGCGGCCGCGGCAGTTCGCGTGCTCCCCGGCCTGGTCAGCGGAGAGCAGTTCATGGCGGGGGACCTTCTCCGGTTCGATCCGGGAGGGGGCTGGTGGTTCCTGAATT
>DASVIU010000016.1:0-3791 GCA_036386275.1 Bacteroidota bacterium
GCTCCTGCTCCTCCGGCTGCAAATCGGGGAGCGAATGCTGTGCCAGAGACAACTGTCTTGCCCGTCGTAAGAGAAGGAACAAGTTCCACGCGGGCGATCTGCTCTCCCGCCGCACCACGCCTGAATGCCCTCGCCGAAAGGGTGCACGGCGTCGTGATCGTGAGTGCCCGTATGTATTCCTTCGACAATTCCGTCGGGTCTGACCCATCAAGAGTGTACCTGATGCGCGCATCCGCCCGATTGGCAGAAAGGGACACAATCGTCTCCCTGCTCCCCGCGTGATAGTGACCCCGGATGTCCACGGTCGCGTGGAGTAGCTCTCCCAGCACCGGATGATCGAGAGTTTTCAACTCCCTCTGTGTATCGCCGAGAACATCCGCAACGAGGACCTCGTTGTTCCCCCTCCTCAGCCACGGCCCGGGGACATAGATGGTCTGCTGCGGACCGATATTCCAGTACCGGCCGAGATTATGGCCGTTGATGATGACAAACCCTTTCCCCCACGACCTCATGTCCAGGTACGTATCGGCCGTATCCATGAGGCGAATGACACCGCGCCGCACAACCGGACCGTCTGGCGGACCGTTTGCTTTCCCCTCGTGCTGGAACCGCCAACGGGTGAAATCCGTGCACGGGAAGCCGAACATTGACCACCCGTGCAGTTCCTTCCCGGCAAAGAGAATCCGTTCCGTTATCCCCTTATGGTTGGCGTTCAGGAAGGGACCATAGTTGATGCGCCCGAGGTTCTCCACCAGAATATCCAGAGTACCACTCCCGCCCGGCATCTCGAGATCAACGGATTCCTTGCCGAGGCGCCGGTCGAGGATACCGATCCGCTTTCCATTGACAAACACCTGAGCGAGGTCGCGCACATGATCGATCCTCAGGGTTCCTGTTTGCGGACCCGCAAGAACTGTCCTGTATAGCACAAACCCGTATCCCTGTCCGAGCTCTTCGAATGTCATTGGCCGATCACCGGTGAGGGGGGGAGGAAGATTGTCGAAGAATGAGCCACACTCCTTTAGAGCGATGGGCGGGATCGAGCGTGCGACGTTCCGTGACGGAACAGGAGGGAGTGAGTCACCCGCAGGAACATGACGCGCGATTACTCCCCGGAACGCCGTAAACTTCGGTGTCGGGTTTCCTGCCTCGTCGATGGGGGCATCATAGTCGTAGCTGCTGATCTGGGGGGAGTAGGGATGCGTGGCATCCCCATTGGCGCCGTTCATGAAATCACGTGTCGTCCCTCCGTGCACCATATACATATTGATGGAGAGACCTGCCTCCAGTACCGCGTCAAGTTTTGCCGTGTACTGCGCGGCCGGAACAACATTGTGGGCTTCGCCCCAGGAATCAAACCAGGCCGGATACCACTCGGCGATGAAGCAGGGCCCTTTCCCATTATGATACGCGAGCACCAGCCGTTTCACTTCCGCCACATCATCCGACCCGTTGATGGCGGGAAGCACCCCCGGCAGATATCCTTTCGGCACCTGCGTCGGCCCGTCACAGGTGTACAGATCGACATCAAATCCCGAATCGCGGAGTATCTGTTCATTGATCGCCAGATACTCTTTGTCCTGATCGTACGAGCCGTACTCATTCTCAAGCTGGACCATGATGATGTTTCCCCCGTGCGTAATCTGCAG
Organism: Bacteroidota bacterium; assembly: GCA_036386275.1. Classification (GTDB taxonomy): domain Bacteria; phylum Bacteroidota; class Ignavibacteria; order UBA10030; family UBA6906; genus Fen-1273. The sequence goes on from DASVIU010000016.1 coordinate 1,650, forward strand.
CGGGGCCGCCTGACGCCCGAGCTCGGCAAAGTAGCGGCGGACAAGATCGAGATAGTGTGGATCCTTCCCTCGCACCCGTACTCCGTCTTCATTCTGGAGCCACCACGGATAACCGCCGAACTCCCACTCCGCGCAGGCGTAAGGACTTGGCCGGAGCAGGACCCAGAGTCCTTCCTCCGCAGCAGTCCTGATAAACGCGGCAAGGTCGGCATTCCCGTCGAACCGGAACTTTCCCTTCTCCGGCTCGTGATAGTTCCAGAAGACATACGTGGCGATCGTATTCAATCCCATTGCCCGCGCCATCTTCAACCTGTCGCGCCAGTACTCGCGGGGTATGCGTGCAAAGTGCATTTCACCACTGATGATCGCGAAGGGGCGACCATCGAGCAGAAACGCGGAATCGCCGAGCGCGAAGGTGTGGCGTGGCGTCTGGGAACGGACACCCCCTGCACATACGAGCACGAAGACCACGAGGGCAAAGCCCATCGAACGGCGACGCCCGGTCATGAAGACTCGCATAAGAGGATCCCTGTGTGGTTTCACGTTGGTTACTCCACCTCGATTTCGTTCATAAACACCCACGCCTTCCCTCCGGACCTTTGTGCCCTCCCGGACGGGGGAGCTCAAAACGATTCAGACATGCGCAGAGTCTCCTCATCGCGCCGGTGTGAACCGGAAGGTCCAGGCATGGTTGCACGGCGGATGCCGGCGGACCTCCCCGGGGATGGTAATGACACACCCCTTCCCTTGCACCGCCCATGTGAGAGAAGCGGAAGTTCCAAGCAACACGACCTTGCTTCCAGGGGCGGGAGCGAACGACGGAAGTCTCACGACAGCGGGCAGTCCGTCACCCTCCTTCCCGGAAAGGTAGATGGCGTTGACTGACTTATCGCGAAGCTCGGTATAACACACCTCGCCTTCCTTATACGGAGCTATCGGACGGGTGGAATAAATGGCGCTCCCGTTCACGTCCATCCACGCTCCGATCTCATTCATCCTCAAGAGCGCGGTGGGCGGGAGCGTCCCATCAGGACCCGGCCCTACGTTGAGCAAGAAGTTCCCACCTTTGGCCACAATGTCCACGAGAAGGTGGATCAGTTTCCACGCGGGTTTGTAGGTATCGTCAGGAACATAGGACCACGAGTTCCCCATGGTCATGCATGTTTCCCATGGATAGTCGAGCGGTTTCTCCGGAACTTCCTGTTCCGGTGTCCGGTAGTTTTCGTAGCGGCCGGGAACAGCACGGTCGACCACAATAAGCCCGGGCTGATGAGAGCGGGACATCGCGGCAATCCGGGGTATGTCAACATCCTGCCCTTTGCTCGACGGATTGACCCAGCCACCATCGAGCCACAGAATATCCACCGAACCGTAGCCGGTCATCAGTTCTTCGATCTGATCATATGTGAATTGCTGGAACGCCTTCCACCGGTCGGGGTGCTTCTTGACATCATAGTTGACGTGGCGGTCGAAGGGAGGGAAATACGGCCACCAGTAGTTTGCGGAATGCCAATCGGGTTTCGAGAAATAGGCGCCGATACCGAATCCCGCTGCCCGGAAGGCGTTGAACACTTCCTTCACGACATTACTTTTCGGGTTCGCATGAAATGCACAGCCTGAGTCCGTGATTTTGTAGTCGGATTTCCTGGTGTCAAACATGCAGAATCCATCGTGGTGTTTCGTTGTGAACACCAGGTATCGCATTCCCGCAGCCTTCGCTGCCGCAGCCCACGAGGCAGGATCGAACTTCACCGGGTTGAACGTCGTTTTCAGTCCTTCGTATTCAGTTTTGTACTTCCAGTAGTTCTGTCCGTACGGTCCCTTTCGCCGGCACCAGTCCTCATCCTCGGGACAGAGTGACCAGCTTTCGACCACTCCCCACTGGCTATACGGACCCCAGTGCATCATGAATCCGAACTTCTGATCCTTAAACCAATCGAGTCTTTTCAGGACCAGGGGATCCTCCTCCCGAGCATCGGCAGCAGAGTCAGGCTGCGCGAGAGTGGAGGTGGGGAAGGCAAGGAGGGAAAGAGTGAGGCCGGCAACAATGCGGAGTTTCGCAAGGACAAATTGCATGGAAGAGTCTTCTGCTATGGATTGAGATTCAACGGTCATTTGTTGGGACACCAAACAAATAGCTCA
>DASVIU010000017.1:0-2220 GCA_036386275.1 Bacteroidota bacterium
CCCTCGTGACGAAGTAGAGCATCACATAAATAATGAGGAATACAAGCGGCATCAGAAGCTGCATCCGGGTCTTGGCACGGATCTGGTTTTCCCACTGACCGCTCCAGCGGAGCGTGTACCCGGCGGGAAGATGCAGGTCGCGGGTGAGCGTTTCACGGGCTTCACCGACGAAGCTCCCCATGTCGCGCCCCCTGACATTGAGGAGGACTATCGAGCGGAGCTGCCCGTTCTCGCTCCCGATCATGGGAGGTCCCGGTTCCAGCGCGATGCTCGCCAGCGCGGAAAGGGGAACATAGGCGCGCCTCGGAAGCGGAGACTGTGAAACGCCGGGCTGCGGGGGCAGAGGAGTGGATGCCGCCGTCATTCCGCCCGACGGCATCACGGCGTCAGAAGCCGTGACCATCACACCCGCGGTGGGTGGTCCTCCGCCGGTGAGGCTCAGGGGGACCGGGAGCGCCCTGATCGCATCCAGAGAATTCCGCAGGTCCCGATCATACCGGACCCGGATCGGAAACCTCTCCCGTCCTTCTATCACGGTCCCGATGTTTTCTCCTCCGAGCGCGGTTTCGATGACATCCTGTACGTCGCCCACGGAGACCCCGTAACGCCCCACGGCATTCCGGTCGATCGCGATGTCGAGGAACATCCCCCCCTCGGAGCGCTCGGCATACAGGTCGGCTGTGCCCGGGATCCGGCGAAGTATCTCTTCCACCCTGAGTGCCAGGTTCTCCAGTGTGTCCAGGTCCCTCCCGAATACCTTCACACCGAGATCGGTCCGGATCCCGGTCGAGAGCATGTTGATCCGGTTGATGATGGGTTGCGTCCATCCGTTCCGGACGCCCGGAATCTGCAGCTTCCGGTCCAGCTCGGCAACGATGTCGTTCTTCGTCACCCCGGGACGCCAGCCCTCCTTCGGCTTCAGCAGGATGATCGACTCGATCATGCTCAGGGGAGCGGGATCCGTGGAGGTCTCTCCCCTCCCCCCCTTTCCGAGGACTGTCTCCACTTCCGGGACCGTGCGAATGGCGGCGTCCTGAACCTGGAGTATCCTGTTCACTTCCGTGATCGAGGCGGACGGGAGAGTCACAGGCATAAACAGGAGGCTCCCCTCGTCCAGCGGCGGCATGAATTCCGACCCCATGCTGAGTATCATCGGGACGGCGGCCAGGAGAGCGAGCACATTGAGCGCGAGCGCGGTTTTCCGGTATTTGAGCGCAAGGTGGATGACCGGCGCGTACAGCCTCGCCAGCACGCGCGTCACCGGATTTCTGTTCTCGGTCCTGAACTTGCCGCGTGTCAGGAGCGTCATGAGCATGGGGACAAGCGTGATCGCGATGATCGCCGATCCCGCAAGGACAAATGTCTTGGTGAATGCCAGCGGCCGGAACAGCTTCCCCTCCTGACCTTCGAGGAGGAACACGGGGAGAAACGACACGACCATGATCAGCACCGAAAAGAATATCGCGGGGCCCACCTGCTGCGCGGAGCGGATGGATATCGCGACATAATCTTCGGTTGTGAGCGTCCCTTTCCGTTCCTGTTCCGCCGCGACATTCCTGTATGCGTTTTCGACAAGGACGATCGACGCGTCAACGATCACCCCGATGGCGAGCGCGATCCCCCCGAGCGACATGATGTTCGAGCTGATCCCGAAGATTCTCATGAATATGAAGGCGATCAGGACTGCGAACGGGATCTCGATGATGACACGGAGGACGCTCCTGATATGGAGGAGGAACAGAAGCACCACAAGTGTCACGACAACCGCCGCTTCGATAAGCGCGCGCTGCAATGTCCCGACAGCCGCGGAGATGAGGGAACTCCGGTCGTACGCGGTGTGGATCTCCACCCCCCGGGGAAGCCCGGGACGGATCTCATCGATCCTCTTTTTCACCCTGTCGATGACATCCTTCGCGTTCTCTCCGCTCCGCATCACCACGATGCCTCCGACGACCTCCCCCTTCCCGTCCTTTTCCAGGGATCCGCGCCGGATATCTCCGCCGAGCTGGACGCGGGCGACCTGATGTAGCAGAACAGCGTTACCTCCGGCGGCGGTCGCAAGGGGGATATCCTCGACGTCCTTTACCGAATGGATGTACCCCTGCCCCCGGACGAAGTACTCCGCATCCGACACCTCGATGATCTTTCCCCCTACATCGTTGTTGGAACGCATGACGGCATTCCGGACATCGGCAAGCGTGAGGCCGAACGACTTCAGGA
>DASVIU010000018.1:0-3136 GCA_036386275.1 Bacteroidota bacterium
GAAGGCCGCCGAGGTGTCGAGACGATGCGTCGCGCGCTGAAAAGCGGGATCCCCTGTATCCTGGTATAGGGCGTTCTGACCGTCGGCCTTGATTTTCAGATAGGCCGCCGCAACACCGGCTGCGACTGTGGCCCCGCCTGCAATATAGAGTCTCAGGCCTGTGCGCTCAGCACTCCCGCTTTCAATCATCAGGGAGCTCTCAGATGGCTCTGATTGCCAGATTTTTTGCAGCGCCGCGCGTGCAATCCCCGATTCCCCCGCGGGAAGAAGAATAGCAGTTTTTTCGTACCCCTTCCGTTCGACGGTGACGCTCGAAGGGAGGCTCGTGGAGCCCGAGACAAGGACGAGAGGAGTCGTCCCGGCGATCGAATCCCCTATGGAGACGATTGCCCCGGATGGATCCGTGATGACCATGACCCTTCGGTCGAACGCGTACCGGAGCGTCCGTTGCACCCCCGGTGCCAGGAGTATTGTGTCGTTGATGCTCCCCGTGAGCCATGAGCTGAGATCAGACTGGACGAGTCGCAGTGCATGCCTCCCCTCCCGGAGTGTGTCGACTGTAAGGGGAGTCTTGCCGGCGAGGAAGGAATCGATGAACACCCACGCAGTGTCGGTCCCTGTCCGGAGTGTCAGAGAGCAGAGAGCCGGTGCGGTCGAATCCGCCGGTCCACCCTGCGCCGGACCGGTGAAACCAATGCACATCGTCAATGATAGTACCCCCCAGCCACTCCGAAGAGACCCGATCATTTCGCCTCCATGAATGCAAGCAGGTCATGCTCGTCCGTGGCGACGAAGAGCCTGCCGAACGCCGCTGCCGGAGAAGTCCTGATCCGCCCCCCTGTCTCCGCCTTCCACGTGATCGCTCCGTCCCTGGTATCGAGCCCGTAGATCTGTTTCTTCATTGTTCCGATGTAGACGGTCCCCCCGGCGACGGCGCCTCCGGCGTTAATCGGCCCCCCCAGGTCGGTGCGCCAGATCCGCATCCCGTCGCTCTGTCTGAAACCCATGGCTTCCCCGGCGAGGTTCCCGACGATGACGATATCACCGGCGGGGACGCCATTGGCGTAGATGGGCGCGCCGGTGTGCGACTGCCACGCCGGGCGTCCCGAAGAGAGGTTGAGTGCGAAAAACGTCCCGAGCCTGTTCCCCACGAAGACGGTCCCCGACACGATGAGCGGGGATGCGATGACGGGTGCGCCGGTGTCGAAAATCCACCTTTGCGCTCCTGTTTCGGCGTCAAACGCGTACACTCTTCCGTCGTCCGCTCCGAAGACGATCGTCCCGCTGTCTGCTGCGGGGGAGGAGCGGATCCCCTTGAACGTCGTGTTGTCCGGCAGTTCAAACTTCCAGCGTACGTCCCCCGTCGCTCTCTCGATGCTGAAGAATGTGCCCGCGGTGTTGCCGAAGAAAATCTTCTGCGCAATGAGGCACGGAGTGACCTCGATGTCGCCGTATTTTTTCTTCCACCGGGGTTTTCCCTCGAACAGGTCGAACGCTGTGATCGATTGCTGCGAGCTGGAAAGCGGGACGACGGCAACGCTCCCGTCGATGACCGGGGACCCCTGGATGGCCTCCCCGAGTGAGATCGAGCCGATCTGTTTTCCGGTGGCGACGGAAAGCGCGCACAGCTCGCCACGCAGGTTCCCCACGAACACGATGCTGTCCACGACGACGGGAGACCCGTTTCCCATCCCCGCGGCGATGTCCTGCGTCCACGCCAGCTTCAGCGGCGGGGTAAGCGATCCGGAGGCCGAGGCGGTGTGTCCCGCAGTGCGCGCGAATGTCGGCCAGTCGTCGGACCGGGAATGGAGGTAACGCTCCATCCTCAGCCCTCCGCACCCCGCGAGCAGAAGCAGACCGGTCAGCGAGAGAAGCCGTGAGCGCATCAGAAATCCCATCCGAAGAAGAATTGCGTGAAGAGCCCCCCCTGGATCGACGTGAAGTTGTTCTCGATCCTCTTCCCGATGTCGTACCGGAGCACGAGGACACCGCCGAGGTTCATCCGCAGCCCGCCGCCGATGCTGCCGTACGTCTGCGTGTACTGGGTATCCCATGCGCTCCCCGCATCTACGAACAGGGCGCCCCGGATCGACCAGAAACTGATCCCGCCGAACGGAAACTGAACGGCGAACTGGTCGATGAACGGGAACCGGAGCTCCTGGCTCGTCAGCCACAGTTTCTGCCCGCGGATGGACCAGAGCGGCCAGCCCCGGAGATCCCAGCTCCCGCCCATCACAAACCGGCGCGATTCCTTCCCGTCGTTGTAAAAGAGCCAAAGCCGCGACGCGAGTGCGCTCCGTGTCGCAAGGCGGAGGTAGTTCCTGTAATCGGCGATGATAGAATAATAGTTGACGTTGGAATACTGTATGTCGGACGTGTAGGCGAGCGTCAGGCTGAAGGCGTTGCCGTCGAGGGGGCCGCTCGGTCCCCAGAGCGAATTGTCATGGACGAAGGATATCGAATTCGAGAGGAGGAGAGCCCGCCGCTCGACAAAATCTCCGATCAGCTCCCTGTTCGAGTTGCTCAGGCTCACGCTGGTTTCGATTCTTTCGAACTTGCTCAAGGGGTAGCTCATCGCGAAGTATCCGCCGTAGACCCGTTCGTAGAAGTAGTCGTCGGACACGCTCAGGTCGTACCGGCGTCCCGTGAACCTGTAGATGCCGTAGGCGTAGTTGGTCCGCTGCCCCATGGAAATGTGCGAGATGGCGACGTTGAAGCTCGAGAGGAGATCGGATTGTGTCTGGGCCGTGTTGTAAAGCAGGAAATAGTACTGGTCGTTCCCCAGCAGGTCGCTCAGGGCGACGATCGCCCCCCCGACGGTCCCGAACACGGGGTCGGTGGAGATGGCGCTTTCCGCGACGTCCAGGCTGTACTCTCCCCTGTAGCGGAGCCGCTTTATCTCGGAGACGCCCGCGAGCGACCCGGCCTCCCATGGCTTCTCCTTGCCGGACAGGTCGATGGCGCGGACAACGGAAGCGGTGTCCAGCACCCCGCGGACGTTCTTGATCTCTTTGATCTGGAACCCGAGCCGCTCGAACGTCCCGAACACGAGGTCCCCGGAACGCGTCCATGCCGGATCGAACGCCGGTGTCGTGAACCGCGTCAGGCGCGTCATTGAACGCTGTGCGCCGGGGGG
>DASVIU010000019.1:0-6925 GCA_036386275.1 Bacteroidota bacterium
TAAAACATCGCAACAGCAGATGCCAGCATAACCAGAAAAGTAATCCACACTACAATATTCGACAACCACCCACTGCGATAGTCACCCATGATTTTCCGGTTTCGTGCGATTCTGCCTATCGCAAATATCAGAGGTACTGCAGCCACGCCATTGAACACCGCGGTAAATACCAGAGCTTTGATTGGATCAATGCCGACAAAATTAATCACCAAACCAACAAGCGTCGCAATTGTAATCACTCCATAAAAACCATGAGCCTTCTTCAATTTACGGTTAAGCCCTTCTTTCATGTTGAAGGCTTCAGATAAGGCATAAGCTGCCGAACCGGCCAATACGGGAATGCCTAATGAGCCTAAACCAATGATACCGACAGCAAATATTAGTTTGGCTAAGAAGCCGGAATGAGGGAAAGTCTGAACAAGAGGTTCTAGAGCTTTGGCGGCATCTGCGGCTGATGCGACATTAGTAATCCCATTCTGATGCAAAACCGTGGCGGCCACCACAATCATTGACCATGTGGCAAATTCCGAAAATACCATGCCAAGGAAATTGTCGAGACGCAGATTTCTAATAAATGTTTTTCCCATCTTAGGCTTTCCATATCGACTAGTTAGACGAAGCGCTTTTTCCTCCTCCACTTCTTGCGAGGCTTGCCAGAAAAACATGTACGGAGAAATTGTTGTACCTAGGACGCCGGTAATGATGAAGAAGAATTCAAAATTGAATTCTACGTGCGGCAAAACAGTAGCGGTAATAACTGTCTGCCAGGGCTGATGAATAATAAAGACCGTGAGCGGATAGGCAAGTAGAGATGAGGCCAACCACATTAAAACACGTGAGTAGACCTGGTAGGAGGCGAAAATTTCTAAAACTAAAATCAGAGCTGTAAAACCCAAAGCCAATATGACAAAATTGATGGGAATAAGCAGTTGGGCCGCGGCTGCGAGAGCGCCAATATCCGCGCCAATATTGATTGTATTGGCAACAAGCACAAGCAAGACAGCCGAATAAAGGATCTTCTTGCTATAATTGGTTTTGATTACCGCAGCTAGCCCGTGACCGGTTACGGCGCCAATCCGCGCGCAGGCTTCTTGAATAGCTGTCATGAGCGGCAGCATAGCTATCACTGTCCATAATTGCCCATAGCCGAATTTAGCCCCGGTTTGAGTATAAGTGGCAATTCCTGACGGGTCATCATCGGCCGCCCCTGTGATTACCCCCGGTCCGAAAACTTTGAAAAACTTCTCCATTTTCACAAACGTCTTTTTCATTGCCAACTGAAACAGTCCTCCTTTTCAGAAAGTCTCTCTTTCGTTTGTTTCACGCCACCAACAACTGGCATCCCCGGCATTGGAAAGCGACGGATCTGGCACCTCACTGCCTGTTCATCCTTTGTCGCTCCTCAAGACCCCGTCCGCACACAAAATAGTGAATCCCCATTGAATCCGCCACTCAGTTTTGTACCCATCAACAGAACAAACGCCTCGATGATCAGATCGCTCTTGTCTTTTTGCCTCTCACTCTTCAAAGCACACGCCCAACTCCATCTGGAAGTTCTGTTTCTCAGAAAGCAACTCGAGATAGTAACACGCCCATCCCCACAACCTTGACTACGGCCTTCCGACAGATGTTTCACGAGCATTCCGACTGATCTTCTGGATTCCTGGATGGGAGCAATCTGGATCGTAAAGCCCGAGACGTTAATACGCGGGCACCGGCAAAGCTCCGGTTTGTTTTGGAAATGGAGGCGACGATCAAAAACACGCAGACCGAGACTCCTACAAGCAAAATCGACTTGGTCAATTGACAAACCGGACAGAAAAGTGGGTTGGGGCGGAGATGAGTGGGTGGTAAAGGAGTGAAGGGTCAAAAACACTGAACCCCTTCACGGGGAAGGGGTTCTGAGAGTGCACCCACCAGGACTCGAACCTGGAACCCACTGATTAAGAGTCAGTTGCTCTACCAATTGAGCCATGGGTGCGGATTTCGTGCCTCACGACTCCCTACTTCGAGGGTGTCGCCGGGATCGGTGAAGGGTTCGACTGCGCCGGCATGGTCTCGGGAGCCTCCGTCGGCGGGAGCTGCGGCGTTACGGCGTTTTTCCCCCCCTTGGAAAGGACGCTCTCGACATTGCCGGAGGTTCTTGAAGGGAGGAAAAACACGTTGATCACGAGGCTGAGAACGATGAACGCCGCGGCAAGTATTTGCGTGCCGCGGATAAGAAAATCAGCTGTCCGCCGGACACCGAAAACCATGCCGACATTCCCGCCGCCGAATGTTCCGGCAAGCCCCCCTCCCTTGCTCGACTGCATCAGAATTACGACAATGAGAAGGAGACAGATGATAATTTCAAGAGACATCAATATTGTAAACATGGATGCACTCGATGTGGTAGGGACTTAACAATCATTATAAACTACGAAAAGACGCGCTCTGAAGCAATAGGTCCGGTCAGATATTGTATCCCCAATCCCTCAGCTTTTCGGCGGTGAGGGTCCCGGGGGTGGGGGCGCCTTTCTCTGCGCTCACCAGTCTTTCGACGTACTTGCCGATAACGTCGAACTCCAGGTTTACATGCATCCCCTTCCGGGCTTGGGAGAGCGTGGTCTTGCTGAGTGTATGGGGTATGACCGCGACCGCAAACTCGTTCTCCCCGGCGGAAGCGACTGTGAGGCTGATCCCATCGACCGCTATCGACCCGACAGGAATTACGTACTTCCCGAAGGGAGCCGGAAAGGAGATCCGTACCATATGACTGCTCTCTTTCACCTCGACGCCGGCAACGGTTCCGACGCAGTCGACGTGACCGAGGACGAGGTGCCCCCCGAGCCGTTCGTTCAGCCTCACCGGGAGTTCGAGATTCACCTCGGTCCCCGGGGCAAACTCACCGAGCGTTGTCTTGCTCAGTGTCTCCTCGACAGCCTGGACCGTGAATGTCCGCGCTGTTCTTGCGACCACGGTCTGGCAGGTGCCGTTCACAGAGACGCTGTCGTTAACGCGCAACTCCGGGGCAGAAGAAGGCGCCTCCACCGTCAGGCGAATCCCCCCTCCTTCACGAACGACGCCGGCCACGCGGCCGGTTTCCCCGATGATACCGGTGAACACTGCGGTTATCTCCCCTGTCTGAACTGCGTTGTGAAAAGCACGTCCCTCCCTACCCGGCGCACCTGGAACCCGCTGCTGCGGCGGAGGGGCGGGATCCGCCATCCTCCGCTCCCGAATACGGGGACCCCGCGGCCGAGCATCAGCGGCGTGACGAATATGCTCAACTCGTCGGTGAGGCCTTCTTCCATGAACTGCGCGAAAATGCTGCTCCCTCCCTCCACGAGAACGGATCCGATGGAAAACCTGTACAGCGCCACGAGAACATCGCGGAGTACGATCCGCCCCTTCGGCGCTGGAAAGCGGAGGACGACAACGCCCCTTGCCTCGAGCCGTTGCACCTTGAGCTTCGCTCCTCGAGCGGCGCGCTCGGAGACGCAGAAGAAGACCCCCCGTCCTCTGTCGCGCCGGAGGACATTCGCATGCTCAGGGATCGAGAAGCGTCCGTCTATCACCACCACATGCGGATCGTGTCCCCGGGTATGCCGGACGGTGAGATGGGGGTTGTCAGCAAGCACCGTGCCGGCCCCCACGAGTACCGCGTCGTGTTCCGCGCGCCATCTGTGAACCAGGCGGAGTGAAGGGACCGAGCTGAGATACCTGGGAGCCCGCTCTCCCCCTATGTACCCGTCGATGCTCTGGGCAATCTTCACGTGGACGTACGGCATCGGGCGGGTGATATGCTTCAGGAAAAACCTGTTCAACTGTTTCGCTTCAGACTCGAGAACGCCGCACGACACGCGAATCCCCGCTCCCCGCAGCGCGCGTATTCCTCTTCCCGAGACCAGAGGATTGGGGTCCTTCATTGCCATCACCACGGAGCTGACCCCGGATGCGATGATGCTCTCCGTGCACGGAGGGGTCTTGCCGTAGTGTGCGCACGGTTCCAGGTTGACGAACAGGGTGGTCCCTGCGAGATTCCCACGTGCCCTCCCGAGGCAATCGACCTCCGCGTGAGGGCCTCCGAAGCGGCGGTGCCATCCACGGGCGATGACCCTGTTCCCGCGGACGAGAACCGCCCCCACAAGCGGGTTCGGGCTCACCCGCCCCTTCCCGCGCAGTGCGAGCCTTATGCATTCCCGCATGAAGCGCTCATCCGACGGGACGGCGGGTACCTGGGTGCGGGGGCTCATGACTCAGCGCCTGAGCGTAAACATGAATCTGCTCCCTTTGCCTACGATGCTCTCCACGCGTATAGCCCCTCCGTGGGCTTCGACTATGTGCTTCACGATGGCGAGGCCCAGCCCCGTTCCCCCCACATCCCGGGAACGGTCTTTGTCAACACGGTAGAACCGTTCGAAGATCCGGCCGAGGTGCTGATCGGGGATCCCGCTGCCAGTATCCGCCACCTCCACGCACACCGCGTCCGTCCCCTCGCGCCTCGCACTGACCGTGATCGATCCGCCGTCTTCCGTGTACTTGATGGCGTTGTCCAGGAGGTTGATCATGACCTGTTTCAGCCGTTCCCTGTCGGCGTAGACCTTGTCATCCGTGCATTCTCCCGTCTCCACGGTCAGTCTGAGGTTCTTTTTTGCAGCGGCGGCGGTCATCTCGTCGCTCACCTCCCGCAGGAGGTCCGCCACGGGCATGAAGCGGAAACTCATCTTCATCTCTCCGGATTCGATCCGGGAGATCTCGATGAGGTCGTTCAGGAGGGCGTTGAGCCGCCCTGCGTGTTTGTGTGCTTTCTCCAGGAAATCTCTGTTGACCGCCGGATCATCCACCGCGCCGTCGAGAAGCGTCTCGAGGAACCCCTGCAGCGAGAATATCGGCGTGCGCAGTTCGTGCGAAACGTTTCCCAGGAACTCGCTCCTGACCCGCTCGAGTTTCCTCAACTGGGAGATGTCGTTCCCGAGTTTTCCCGCCATGTCGTTGATCGAGGAAGCAAGGGTCCCGATCTCATCCCTTGTCGTCACCGGGATACGGCGCGAAAGCTCGCCCTCCCGGATCGCACGCGCCGCACTGGCGATCTCCAGTATGGGTCTCGTGATCCGTCGCGAGACGCGGGAACTCACGACTGCGATGATGATAACGGAGAGGACGCCGATCGCCCAGATGATGATCTGTACCTGGCGGTCCAACGCCTGTATATCGCTGAACGGGCGCGCGACGCGAACGTAGACGGTGTCGGCTCCGTGCGGTGTGTCCCTCACCACCATCGTTGCGGCGTAAAGGAATTCCTCGTGCACCGTGGCGCTTTCCCGCCGGTTCAGACCGAAGGGGCCGGAACGGCTTCCCTCGATCTCGGGGCGGTGAAAATGGTTCTCCACCATCGAGAGCGAATCGACAGGGATCTCGGAGTCGAACAGGACGACCCCGTCTCCGCGGATGAATGTCAGCCGGAGATTGAGTGACCGCGCCATGCGACGAATCGTCGTCTCGTGGTTCGCCAGAGAATCCGCCGGGAACTCCCCGCCCCGCAGAAGGGCCGAGAACGCCTCCACGTGCGCCGTGAGGGCCGATTCGGCACGGCGATCGAGGTAGCTCTTGATCTGCCACGAGGAGAATATGCTAAAGACCGCCACGCCGGCGACTGTCAGTCCGATGTAGGTGGCGAGGAGCTTCGCACGGAGTGTCACGTTCTCAGTCTTTGAATTTGTAACCGACGCCCTTGATCGTCTCGATGGAGGGGGCATCCTCGCCGAGTTTTTCCCGGATCTTCCGGATATGGACGTCGATCGTCCGGTCGATCACCACCACGTCGGATCCCCAGATCGACTGCAGGAGCATCTCCCGCGAGTAGACTTTCCCGGGGCTGGAAGCGAGGAGTGCGAGAAGTTCGAATTCCTTGCGGGGGAAAAAGACTTCCTTTTTTCCGACCCGCACGGTAAACGTTGTCCGGTTGATTTCCAGGCGTCCCGCTCTGATCACCGGGGGCTCTGCGGCCTCGTCCTGGGACAAACCCGACCTCCGGAGGACGGCCTTGATGCGGGCTACAAGTTTCCTGGGGCTGATAGGCTTCTGAATGTAGTCGTCGGCGCCAAGCTCGAGTCCGACCACCTCATCGATCTCGCTCGCACTTGCCGTCAAAAACAGCACGGGGACGGCGGACGTCCGGGGGTCGCTCTTGAGCTTCTTGCAGGTCTCGAACCCGTCGAGCACGGGCATCATGACATCGAGGATGACAAGATCGGGGGGGTGGGCGGCCTTTTCGAGTGCCTCCTTCCCGTTGTACGCGGAGACGACCTCGTAACCTTCTTTGGCAAGGTTGTACCTGAGCAGATCGACAATATCCCGCTCGTCATCAACAACAAGGATTCTTTTTTTCACGGGAGATCATGTAAACAGGACTTCTTTGCCGGTCCTGGCAGATTTGTATACGGCGTCGACCGTTTTCATGCGCTGGACGGCCTCTTCCCCCGTCGAGATCACGGGGTGGAGATTGCGCACGGCACCCAGGAAGTGCTTCAATTCGTTTTCGTATGACCGCCTGAACAGGTGCTGGGGCGGTTCCATTCTGACCGGTGCCAGGTTGACGAGGCTGCCGTGGAGTTCTTTGTTCACCCGCAGGGGGTTGAGGCTGGCTGTACCCTCGGATCCGAACAGGTAGTAGTAATACACATCGTCATCGATGATCATAGACCAACTGACCTCGATATTGACGAGGGAGCCGGTTTTCAGTGCGATGGTGACAAGGGATGTGTCCTCGACCTGCTTCGTCTTGTGATGAAAATTTGTGGCGCTAACGCGCTGCACCTCCGGATAGTCCATGAGCCAGAGGGCGAGATCGAGCATGACGATCCCCAGGTCGATGAAGACGCCGCCCCCCGATTTCTCCTTCTTCGTCATCCAGGCGTTGTCAGAACTGCGTCTCCGGAGCCAT
>DASVIU010000020.1:0-5769 GCA_036386275.1 Bacteroidota bacterium
GGGGACCCGTTCCCGTATTACCTCCGCGCCTACATTCTGCTCTCTGTCCTGCTCGTCCTGCTCTCGATCCCTAACGCGGAGCTCGCGGTCTATCCCGCCCTCTCTCTCATATTCCTCTCGCTGGCCCTCGTACTCCCCCACCCCGTGCTCAAAGGGGTGTTCCTCCTGCTGACGCCGTATCCGGCTGTCCGTCTCGTGTTTTCGGAATACACAGGGCTCTTCCAGAGGATGCTTTCGCGTGTGGCGATGCCCTCATTCCTTTCGTCGGTTCTGTACGACCTGGGGTTCGTCCTCTTCTTTACGCTCATTTCGCTCCCGTACGTTTATGCGTTCGCGGCGGTGTACAGGGATTCGGGGCGGGACCTTTTCTGGCTGAAGAGGTTCAGGACAACTGCGGGGCTGGCCCTTGCAGGATGCGGCGTCGCCGTCACCGCGGTCCTCCTCCTCCTCCGTCCTGTCTACGATCCCCTCTGGGAGACTTCCGTCGCCGTCACGCAGATATACAGGCTCGGGACCGATTCAGGCGCCGTGAGCCTCTCGAGCGGCGAGTACCTCGGAGGGATCAGGTGCCTCTACGACGGACGCGACTCGACACTCCAGGGAAGGGTCACGAGCATGCCGCTCCGCACACAGCGGCCTGCGACGGTCGGGTGGCTTACAGTGGACACCCTGGTGACCAGGGGTCCGGAGAGGGGGGACACGACCCGTGCCATCGCGAGGCGTCTCGTGCTCCATTCGGCGCTCCGGCCGCTGAGCGTTTCGGTCAGTTACCGGAGCGATCAACCCTTCACCGCGACTTCCCCGTGGGTCACGGGCGTGCGGCGGGGGGTGGTCGCCGACTCGGGGAGGCACAAGACATTCAGCTGGTACGCGTTTCCGGACACGCCCCTAGTGGTCCCGGTGACATTCACTCTCAGGGACTCGCAGAAGGTCCGGGAGACCGTCGAGGTCACGTACGACTCCCTCGCGTATCCCCTGGCGCTCGGCAGGGACATGACGTATTTTGTGAAGCGGACGATCGTCAATGCCTCTGCGACATTCGGCGCCCGGGAAGAGAGGAGACCGTGACGGAATCCCGGGATATCGTTCTCGAAGTGCGGGAACTCGTCAAGCGGTACGGCGGAATTACGGCCGTGGACGGTGTGAGCTTCAGCGTCCGTGCCCGGGAGATCTTCGGCATCCTCGGGCCGAACGGCGCGGGAAAGACGACCACGCTCGAGTGCATCGAAACCCTGAGGCCGGTCGATGCCGGGACGATTCTTCTGGGCGGGCTGAACGTCCGGGCGCAGGCGCAGGAGGTCAAGCGGATCATCGGCGTGCAACTCCAGTCCTCCTCGTTTTTCGACAAGCTGAGCCTTGCGGAGCTGCTTGTGCTCTTCGGGGAGATGTACGGGAGGAGAGTCGATCCGCTCGCACTCCTGGACGAGGTGGAGCTCCGGGACAAGTCCCGGGCGCAGGTGGTGCAGCTTTCGGGAGGGCAGAAGCAGCGCTTCTCGATCGCCGCGGCGCTGGTGAACGACCCCGTCGTGATTTTTCTGGACGAACCGACAACGGGACTCGATCCGCAGGCGCGCCGCCACCTGTGGGGCGTGATCAAGCGTATCCGCTCGGAAGGAAAAACGATCGTCATCACGACCCACTACATGGACGAAGCGGAAGAACTCTGCGACCGGGTCGCGATCATGGACGCGGGGAAGATCATCGCGATGGCTCCGCCGCAGGAGATGATCAAGACGCTCGTCGCCGGCGGGTTCCGGAAGGAGAGGGTCGAGAGGCTCGCGAGCCTCGAAGACGTCTTCCTGAGTCTCACGGGACACACGATCCGCGATGAATAAAGAATTCCAGCGCCACTTTTTCTTTCCTCCGGGACCTTATGCGCATTAAATGGATGTTGATGCTCGCCTCATTGAAGATGTTCATGCGGCAGCGGGAGGCGATACTCTGGACCCTACTGTTCCCCCTCCTTGTCGTGATCCTCTTCGGGTTCGTAAAGTTCAACGGGGTGGGAAGGATCGAACTGGGGGTCGTCAACGAGGCGGGCGCCGCGGGTGCGGATCTTCTCACCCGCATAAAGACCGTCCGCACATTCGAGGTCTACGAAGGGACGCGGGAATCGGAAATGGCGGAGCTGGGGAAAGGGGAGAGGGACCTCGTTCTCCTCATCCCGGCCGGGTATGCCCCCGCGACGGCGACGGAGATGACGGCCTACGGCGACCTGGAAGCGAAGCCGCAGGTGACACAGCTGGGGGGGCTGGTTCTCCAGCGGGTGCTTGACGAAACGGCATTTGCCGGGGTTCCGGGCCTTCGGAGGACGGCGCTCTCCACGCTCCCCTTCAAATCCCGGAACCTCACGTACATGGACTTCCTTCTTCCGGGGATCCTTTCGATGTCCATCATGCAGATGGGGATCTTCGGCGTCGCATTCGGATTCGTTTCTCTGAAAAAGCGCGGGATCCTCCGGCGGCTCTGGGTCACCCCCATCCGTCCGAACGATTTCATCATCGCGCAGGTGGCGATGCGCCTGCTGGTCCTCCTGCTGCAGATGACAATCATGGTCGGCGTGGGGGTCCTGTTCCTCAACCTTCATTTCATCGGAAACCTTGCGCTCATCTACCTCATGGGTATCCTGGGGGCCGTCGTCTTCCTCGGGTTCGGGTTTTCGCTTGCGGGCATCTCGAAATCAGAAGACCAGGTCGCCCCGCTGGCCAACATCATCACGCTCCCCATGCTCGCGCTGTCCGGGATCTTTTTCAGCCGTTCGAACCTGCCCGGGTTCGTCCGCTCCATAACGAGCGTGCTTCCCCTGACGTACCTTGCAGATGGATTGCGGAGCGTGGCGATCGACGGGGCAACCCTCACGCAGGTGACGCCACAGCTCCTGGGCCTCGTCCTCTGGGGCGTGGTCTCCTGCGCCCTGGCGGTCAGGCTCTTCCGGTGGGAATGACGCCGCGTCGTTTGACAATCTTTCCTCTTCTCCGTATATTGATTAGTTTTTGTTCCCGGTAGGTCCGCGGTGATGTTCTCGCCCTTCGGGTTTCACTCACCTTTTGCGCGTAGCGGAGATCCTTTACGATGATTACCGATTTCGGCCGGGTGCTCATCTTCCTGATCGTGGGGGTCGTGTTTGTCGCCGGAGGCATGATCTTCGCCTGGCTCCTCCGACCGAGCCGTCCGTACCCCAGCAAGCTTGCAACGTACGAATGCGGCGAGGTTCCGGTCGGCGACACCCGCGTGAGATTCAACGTCCGCTTCTACGTGGTGGCCCTCATCTTCCTGATATTCGACGTCGAAGTAGTCTTCCTGTTTCCCTGGGCGGTTGTATACAAAAACCTCGGCTGGTTTGCGTTCATCGAGATGCTGGTCTTCCTCGGGATACTCTTTGTGGGATACGCGTACGTCTGGCGCAAGGGTGACCTCGACTGGGACAAGCCGGCGCCGAAGGTTCCCAGGTACGAGAAGGGAGTCGGTGTGCAGGAGACGCATTTGACAGAAGAAGAAATCGCAGTCTAACGGGACGCTGAGGGAGCGCGTATGGGACTCTTGGACCAGAAGTTCGAGAACAGCAACATCGTCATCACCTCGATGGACAACCTGCTGAATTGGGCGCGGCTGTCGTCGCTCTGGGGAATGCAGTTCGGCCTCGCCTGCTGCGCGATCGAAATGATGGCCACGGGAGCCAGCCACTACGACCTCGACCGGTTCGGGACGTTTTTCCGCGGCACGCCGCGGCAGTCCGACGTGATGATCGTGGCGGGGACCGTGACCCTGAAAATGGCCTCCAGGATCAAGGTCCTGTACGACCAGATGTCCGAGCCCCGTTACGTGATCTCGATGGGGAGCTGCTCGAACTGCGGCGGCCCCTACTGGGAGCACGGCTACCACGTGCTCAAAGGGGTCGACCGGATCATCCCTGTGGATGTCTACGTCCCGGGGTGTCCGCCGCGCCCCGAAGCGCTCATGGAAGGGCTGCTGAAGCTCCAGGAGAAGATCCGGACCGAGAGTCTTGTAAAAAAGAAATCAGCGTGACCCCCCCTGAATCCTCCATTGAACCCTCAACTCCGCTCCCGATGACTGCACAGGAAATTCTCGAATCACTCAAGGCCCGCTTCGGCGACGCCGTGCTCGACGCAAAAGTCGAAGGTGTCCCCGATCCCTGGGTGAAGATCGCCCCGGCGAGACTGAAAGAGGTCTGCCTCTTCCTCCGTGACGACGGGGAGATGCAGTTCGACCTGCTCATGTGCCTGAGCGGGATGGACTATCGCGGGGGGAAGCTCGGCGTCGTCTACCATTGTGATTCGACGGTGAAACACCACCGGATCGTCCTGAAGACGGAAGTGACTGATGCGGATCCCCATGTCGCCTCCGTGGAATCCGTCTGGAAGACCGCGAACTGGCACGAGCGGGAGGCGTTCGATATGTACGGGATCGTGTTCGAAGGCCACCCGGACCTCCGGCGCATACTGATGCCGGACGACTGGAAGGGTTTCCCGCTCCGCAAGGACTACCAGGTCCCCGAGTTTTACAACGGTATGAAGGTGCCGTACTGATGGAAGCGACGATGACACAGCCGACGACCATACCCGGGCTCAGCCGGGCCCTGAAGACCGAGGAGATGGTGATCAGCATGGGGCCGCAGCACCCCTCGACGCACGGCGTCCTCAGGCTCGAGCTTGTGGTGGACGGCGAGGTCGTCGTGGACGTGATCCCGCACATCGGGTACCTGCACCGGTGTTTCGAGAAGCACTGCGAGCACATGACGAACTACCAGCAGGTGATCCCCTACGCCGACCGGATGGACTACGTTGCCGCGATGAGCAACGAATTCGGGTTTGTTGTCGCCTGCGAGAAACTGCTCAAGATCAAAGTCCCGGAGCGGGTGGAGTATATCCGCGTGATCATGGCGGAATTTTCGCGGATCGTCAGCCACCTGATTGCGATCGGGACGTACGGGATGGATATCGGCGCGTTCACGCCGTTCCTCTATTGCATGAGGGACCGGGAGAGAGTTCTCGACATATTCGAGCAGACCTGCGGCGCGCGGCTCCTGTACAACTACATGTGGATCGGCGGCCTCTCCCATGATGTGCAGCCCGACTTCGCAGCCAAAGTGAAGGATTTCTGCAGGTATTTTCGCCCTCAGATCAAAGAGCTGAACGACCTCCTCTCCTACAACAAGATATTCATCAAACGGACCGCCAACGTCGGGGTCCTTCCGGCGGACGTCGCGCTCAACTACGCGGTCAGCGGGCCCGTCCTCCGGGGGTCGGGCGTCCAGTGGGATCTCCGGAAGAACGATCCCTATTCGGTGTACGACCGCCTCGATTTCGAGATCCCCGTCGGCAAAGGACTGAAAGGGACCGTGGGGGATTGCTGGGACCGTTATATGGTCCGCATCCATGAAATGGAGCAGAGCGTCAACATCATCGAGCAGGCTGTGGACAAGCTCCCGGTCGGGGACGTGGCCTCCGCCATCCCGAAACGCATCCGCCCCGATGCCGGCGATATCTATGTCCGCACCGAAACGCCCAAAGGGGAGCTCGGCTATTATATCGTCTCCGACGGGACCGCGACACCGTTCCGGGTGAAGGTGAAATCCCCCTGCTTCGTCAACCTCTCCGCGCTCCCCGCGATGTGCCGCGGCGCGATGATCGCCGACATCGTGGCCGTCCTGGGGAGCATCGATATCGTCCTCGGGGAGGGGGACCGATGAAAGAATTCCTCCTCGATCTCCTGCACAACGAAGCGCTCGTCTACACGCTGATGGCCATT
>DASVIU010000021.1:0-4849 GCA_036386275.1 Bacteroidota bacterium
CGAGGACCTGACGACGAAGACACACACCCGCAACCCCGTGCCGCTCATACTGTACGGCGCGGGAGCAGCGTCATTTGCGGACCGTTTCGAACCGGGCGCCGACCTCACCGCTGTCACTCCTTCGCTGCTCGACTATATCGGCGGCGCGCTGTAAGAATGATCATGCCCGGGGGCATGTCACAGGGAGAATAACCTGATGACGCGTCTCGCCTCCCCGCCGGAACATCCCCTTCTTCCCACCCCCGCATTCAGGCTCGCCCTCTGTCTCGCAGCGGGGATATGCATCGGCGCGCATGTCCGTCTCCCCCCGCTCGCATGGGGATCCCTCTGCTTTGCGCTCTGGATCCTGACCGTGGGTGCGGCGAGGAGTACCGCATGTCACGGGGCTCCGCTTTCGATCATAGCCGGGTTCCTCATCCTCTCGTGCGGTGCGCTCAAATTCGCCGTCGACGCTCCGGCTATCCCTCCGCTCCCCGAACCGCCGTATGAGAAGACTGTTCTGATCACCGGGACCGTTGCAAGCGCCCCCGAGGCGGGGAAGGGACGGATCACATTTGTACTCCTCTCCGATTCATGCTATGCCGGCGGCCGGGGGACTTCCCTCCATATCCGCATTTCCGTGACCGTCCGCCACCCGAAGGGGGAGTCGGGCATATGCCCGGTTGCGTATGGCATGAGGCTTCTTGTGAGGGGATCGATTTCTGCGCCTCCCGCCGAACGGAATCCGGGGGAGTTCAGCCTCCGCAGGTATTACGAGAGCATGGGGATTGCGGGGGTCCTCTCCGTGGAGGGACTCACCGGGATCGTGATACGGGATTCCTCCGGCGGTGCGTGGTTCATGCGAGAATGCGTTTACCCGGTCAGGGCATCAATCCTCCGCCGCGTCGGAGAGATCCTCCCGGGGAGTGAGGGGGAGTTCCTCAAGGACCTCCTGCTCGGCGAAAGGTCCGGAATTTCCGGGGAGACGAAGGAAGCGTTTATCGATGCCGGCGTTGCGCACGTGCTTGCGGTCTCCGGCTACAGGGTGCTTGTCGTTGCCGGGATGCTGATGGCCGCGCTGACCCTCTTCCGTGTCCCCCGACGTATATGCCCGTTCATCGCCGCCCCGGCACTTCTCTTCTATATGGTCCTCGCTCTCGGGCATCCCCCCGTCGTGCGGGGAACGGTCATGGTGCTCGTTTTCATCCTCGGGGGTCTGGTGCAAAGACGGACCAGTTCGCGGAACGCGCTCGGGGTGGCGGCTCTTCTGGTCCTGGGGCTGGATTCCCGGCAGCTCTTCGACGCCGGATTCCAGCTCTCATTCGGTGCGGTCCTTGCCATACTCTATTTCATGCCCCCGGTCCGCGGCCGTACCGCAGGTCCGGGAGGGAGGAGGCTCATCCTCCGCTCCTTCAGCTGGATACTCCGCTCGATCCTCCTTTCTGTGATCGTTTCGCTCGGAACGCTTCCCATCACCGCCGCGTGTTTCGGTCGTGTCTCGCTCGTCGGCGTACTGACGAACATCGCGGTTGTTCCGGCGACCGGGGCTGCCATGATACTCGGTTCGCTCTCACTCGGGGCGGGGCTTGTCAGCCCCGTCCTGGGCGCCTCCTATGCCGCGGCTGACGGACTTCTCCTCCACTGGACGATCCGGTTCTCCGAGTTTGCCGCCTCGCTCCCCTTCGCCTCCCTGGAGACAAGCCGTTTCGGTCTGTGGGAGGCGATCCCGTGGTATGGCGCGATCGGGCTGGCAACGCAGTGGAGGAACCGGAGGATGGCCGCCCGGTCCCTGGCCCTTTTCCTCGCGGGACTGAATGCCCTCGTGTTTCTCCGCCCGGATCCGGACACTTCGCGGGGAGTCCTCCGGGTGAGCATGATCGATGTCGGACAGGGGGACGCCATTCTCGTGGAATTCCCCGGAGGGGAGACACTCCTTGTGGATACCGGCCCTCTCACGCTTGCGGGGAACGCAGGGAAGAAAACCGTCACCCCGTTCCTGAAACGGAAGGGGATCGGTGCCATCGACCTGCTCGTCATCACACACCCGGATGCGGACCATTGCGGAGGGGCGGCGTCCATCATACGGAGCTTCCCTGTCAGGCGGGTTATCGAGAGCGACGCCGGGGGACAGACAGCTGTCTATGCTTCGTATCATGCGGCCGCGCTCGCGCGCGGGTCCTCTCTGTCACTCGCATGGAGGGGAGAGACGGTCAGCGCGGCGGAGTGTGCCAGGGTCTACGTGCTCTGGCCGGGCCGCGGGAGGACGGCCTCATTGAAATCCTCCCGCCGCGCCCCGTCCAACAACATGTCGATCGTCTTCAAGCTGGTGTACGGTCATGTCTCATTCCTGTTCACAGGAGACGCGGAGAGGGACTCGGAGACCGCCCTGATCCGTTCGTACGGGAGTTTCCTCGGTTCGACAGTCCTGAAAGTCGCTCATCACGGGAGCGACAGCGGGACGTCGCAGGAATTCCTCGATGCAGTCCGCCCCGCCGTCGCGCTTGTCTCCGTCGGCCTTCACAACAGGTTCCGGCATCCTTCCCCTTCGCTTCTGAATCGTCTCGACGCCGCAGGCGCGCGCGTCCTGCGGACCGACAGGGAGGGGGCGATCGTCCTCACGACAGACGGCAGAACAGTCCGGCAACTCGCCTGGCGCTGAAGGTTCCTTGATTCTCGGATCCGATCTGTTTATTATAGGCCATCGTCAACGAACGCGGCCGCAGCGCCGGTGAGAGGAAAGATCCGTATGTCCGAAAATCGCATCCCGGAGTCATCGCACGGGGGGGAAGCACGACCGGTGAAACCGCCGCGCCCGAAGTATGGTGAACGGAAGGAGAGTTTCATATCCGATTCGGGGATCGTGATCGAGCGAGCATATGCTCCGGTGGAACGGAACTACAGTCGCGAGATCGGCTCTCCGGGCGAATACCCTTTCACGCGCGGACCCTATCCCACGATGTACCGGGGGAGGTTCTGGACAATGCGGCAGTATGCAGGGTTCGGCACCGCCGAGGAATCGAACCTCCGGTACCTCCATCTGCTCCGCAACGGCACCACAGGACTCTCGGTTGCGTTCGATCTCCCGACTCAGCTGGGATACGATTCGGACCATGAGCTGGCGCGGGGAGAGGTGGGGAAAGTGGGGGTAGCGGTCGACACGCTGGCCGACATGGAGGCCCTCTTCAGGGGGATCCCCCTGGAAGGGGTGACCACATCAATGACGATCAACGCAACCGCGGCGATACTCCTCTGCATGTACGTCGCCATCGCCCGGAGCCAGGGGGCGGACATGAAGAAGATTTCCGGGACGGTGCAGAACGACATATTGAAGGAGTACGTCTCCCGCGGTACGCATATCTACCCGCCCGCCCCCTCCATGAGGCTGGTGACGGACATTTTCCGCTGGTGCAGCGCGGAGATCCCCCGCTGGAACACCATCTCGATCAGCGGCTACCACATCAGGGAAGCGGGAGCCACCGCGGCCGAAGAACTCGGTTTCACGCTTGCAAACGGGATCGCGTATGTTCAGGCGGCGCTGGAGGCGGGGCTGGATGTCGACGGGTTCGGGGCTCAGCTCTCCTTCTTTTTCAACGCGCACAACAATTTTCTCGAAGAGATCGCGAAGTTCCGTGCGGCCCGGAGGCTCTGGGCGCGGATCATGAAGGAACGCTTCGGTGCGAAGTCGGCCGAGACAATGAAGCTCCGGTTCCACGCGCAGACCGGGGGGGCCACGCTGACCGCCCAGCAGATCGAAAACAACGTGGTGCGCGTCACTCTGCAGGCTCTGGCAGCGGTGCTCGGGGGATGCCAGTCGCTCCACACGAACAGCCGCGATGAAGCGCTCGCACTCCCCACGGAGGATTCGGCGATCCTGGCGCTGAGAACACAGCAGGTCATCGCATTCGAATCAGGTGTCGCGGAGACCGTCGATCCCCTCGGAGGGTCCTATGCCGTCGAGGCGCTCACCGACCGGCTTGAGTCGGAGGCGCGGAGCATCATACAGAGCATCGATGACCTGGGGGGGGCGGTCAGGGCCATCGAGCAGAAATTCTATCAGACACGCATCACGGAGAGCGCGTACCGCTACCAGCGGGCGATCGAGGAGAAAGAAAAGACAATTGTCGGCCTCAACGAATTCGAGACGAAGGCGCGCCCGCAGCCCGAGCTTCTCCGGGTCGATGAATCCGCGGCCGCACGCCAGATCGGCAGGCTCCACTCGGTGAAGGAAGGCCGCTCGGCGCCGGAGGTGGCCTCCGCGCTCGATGCGGTCAGGAAAGCCGCCGCCGGGCACGACAACCTCATGCCGCACATACTCAGGGCCGTGGAAAGCTATGCCACGGTCGGCGAGATCTCCGACACGTTGCGCGGGGTCTGGGGAGAATACGCGGAATAGGAAATGTCCATCACGAGAAACAGGATCCGCGAGATCCGCTCTCTGTCTCAGAAGAAGGTCCGGGATGAACTGGACCTGTTTGTCGTTGAAGGGCTCCGGCTTGTGCGGGACGCGGCAGAGTCGGTGTTCGATATCCCCGAGGCATTTGCCACCGCGGCGTTCGAAGCGTCCCCCGGAGGGGGACACCTCATGGGGCTCCTGCGCGCCCGGGGGACCGGATGCCGGCAGGTGACTCCCCGTGAACTTGCCCAGTTTGCGGACACCGTGAATGCCCAGGGGGTGCTCGCGGTCGTGCGGAGGAGGAATGAAAGTGCAGAGGACCTGCTTCGCCGTCTCCCCGCGCCGGCGCTTCTCGTGGGGCTCGACGGGATAGCCGATCCCGGGAACCTCGGGTCGATCGTCCGCACATGTGACTGGTTCGGGGCCGGAGGGATACTCCTCGGCCGGACGAGCGTCGACCTCTACAACCCCAAGGTC
>DASVIU010000022.1:0-1743 GCA_036386275.1 Bacteroidota bacterium
GCTATCATTGCGGGAATGGGGAACGGGATCATGCTCCACGATGCCCGGGGGGCGCTGAGCAGCTGGAATCCGAGCGCTCTCCGCATACTCGACATGCCGGCCGCAGAACTGGAGGGTTGGCCCTACCTGAGAAAAGAAGTGGATCCGGTCCATGAAGACGGAAGCGCCTTCCTTCCCGGTGAGTATCCCGCCGTGGTCTCCCTGCGTACAGGCACGCCGTGCACGGACACGGTCCTCGGATTCAGAAGCACTGCGGGGAACCGCAGGTGGATTTCGATCAACACACAGCCCCTCCTCCGCGCGGGAGACGAGCTGCCGTATGCAGTGGTGACAAACTTCACAGACATCACCCGCCGCAAAGAGGCTGAGAACGGACTGTACTGGAGCGAACAGCGGTACCGTTCCCTCGTCGAGGCAATCCCGGATTGGATCTGGGAGACCGATGCGGCGGGCCGCTACACCTACGCGAGCCCGAAAGTAAAAGACCTCCTCGGGTTTGATCCGACCGAGGTCCTCGGGAAGCGTCCCCGCGATTTCATGCAATCCCAGGACGCCCAGGAATTCGGACTTCAGATGATGAGCTTCGCCTCCCGGGGGGAACCTTTCTCCGGGTTTCAGAACCGGCATATCACAAAGGACGGCCGCACGGTCATCCTGGAGACCAGCGGGGTCCCGGTCTTCGACGACAAGGGTCACTTCCGGGGATACAGGGGGATCGACAGGGACGTGACCTCCCGAAAACACGGAGAAGAGGAACGCGCGAGGCTCAAAATGGCCGTGGACCAGGCGGCCGAGTCGATACTGATAACCGAACCGGACGGCCGGATCGTCTATGTCAACCCCGCATTCGAGACGATCACCGGCTACGGGAAGAACGAAGTGCTCGGCAAAACCCCGCGCATTCTCAAAAGCGGCAAGCACGACGCGTCCTGGTTCGCGGCCCTCTGGAGGACAATCGCACGCGGGGAAGTCTGGTCCGGCCAGATAACGAACCGGAGGAAAGATGGCTCTCTCTACGACGAGGAGATGGTGATCTCTCCGGTTCGCGACTCCCAGGGTTCGATCGTCAACTACGTCGCCGTGCAGCGGGACATGAGCCGCGAACTGGAGATGGAACGCCGTCTCCGCCAGTCCCAGAAGATGGAGAGCCTCGGGCAGCTGGCCGGAGGCATCGCGCACGATTTCAACAATGTCCTCGGGGTTATTCAGGGAGGGCTCGCCCTCCTGAAATCGCGCCTGGCCGACAAATCTCACCTGCACTATATTGAACTCAGCGAATCGGCCGTCAACCGCGGAGCGGACGTCGCGAAGCGGCTCCTGATGTTCTCGCGGGACGGGCAGATCCAGCTTCGCCCCCTGGCTTTCGCGGACGTGGCCGATGAGCTGATCAGAGTCCTCGAGCACAGCATCGAAAAAACGGTTGAAATCGTAACCGACATCCCGCCGGATCTTCCCATCATTCAGGGGGATGCCGGCCAACTCTACCAGATGCTCCTCAACCTCTGCATCAACGCCCGTGATGCGATACTCGATCCGGCGGGGGAACGCAAGAGCGGACGCATCACCATTGCGGCCACGACCCTCTCCGGGGAGGCTGTGCGGAAGAATTTCAAGGATGCGATCGCGCCGACATATGTCCGCATCTCCGTCTCCGACACGGGGTCCGGGATAACCGACGATGCACGAAGCAGGATCTTCGAACCCTTTTTCACAACGAAGCCGCCCGGAAAGGGGACCGGCCTG
>DASVIU010000023.1:0-1690 GCA_036386275.1 Bacteroidota bacterium
TCGGCCTTCTCTAGAGCTTCCGGGGCCGTCTCTCCCCTCATCACGAAGTAGATCATCGACCCGGGCGCGAAATTGCCGTCGTAATCCACCATCTGTGTGCGCGCAAGCGCGGCCTGATTGAACGCCGGGAGGCCGGGGTAGCGCGTGCATTCGATCTCCCTGCGGGTCGAGAGGAACTCCGCGACCTGCATCGCCGTCTGCTGCATCTGACGCATCCGCACGGCAAGGGAAGGAAGCCCCTGGACAAGGACAGGCCAGGCGCTTTTCGGGGAGAGAACCCCGCCGAAATCCTTCCGGTACAGCATCAGCATGTCGTGGCTCCATTTCGGGCCTATGACAACCCCCCCGATGTCGGTGCCGAATCCGCCGATCGCCTTCGTCAGAGAATGGACGACAAAATCTATCCCCAGTTTTATCGGCCGCTGGCAGAACGGAGTCGCAAACGTGCTGTCCACCACCGTGTAGATCCGGTCCTGCTCGGACCTGGTCCTGTTGATCGAGGCCGCGAGCTCCGCGACCGCCCGAAGATCGATGAGCCTGAGCGTGGGGTTCACAGGCGATTCCACATACAGGACGCGCGTGGCGCGGCTTATGGACCGGCGGACTTCATTGATATCGGTGAAGTCGATAAACTTCGTATTGATCTTGAAGCGGGGGTACCAGTTCGTCAGGAGAGAGTAGGTGCATCCGTACAGGGTCTTGTGCGCGAGGATCTCGCTCCCGGCTCCGGTGAGGATCCCGAGGGCCCCGGAGACCGCCGCCATCCCGCTGCTGAACGAGACGGCGATGTCCCCTCCTTCGGCGAACGCAAGGTTCTCCTCCAGCATATCCTTATTGGGCTCCCCCAGCCTGTCATAAATGTAGATGGGAGCCTTCGATGTGACCGTGAGCTCGTCGCTCGAATGGGCAAACTCGGCGAACCCCTGTGCCCCCCGGCGCGCGCTGTCAAGCCTGAACGTCGCGCTTGCCGAGATCGGAGGGAGCAGATGGTGGCTGTAGTCCCATTTCGGATCATCCATCCGGCCGTAGATGAGATGGGCCTCCGCTGAATAGCCGTTTTCTTTTTCTTCTTTTTTCGAATCCATGAATCCAGCCTTTCAGGAAATACCAGGGTGCGGCCTCCCCTTCAGGTGACCGCACCGGTCAGAACTTCTTCGACAGACCGGCGCGGCGTTTTCGACGGCTCGGTCAGGGAAAAACCAACCCGGAGCAGAATCTGCGGCCAGGCAGAGAGCCCGCAGAGTGCACGGAGCCGCACCCTGAGGTCCGGCACCTGGACCGGCATGTTGAAGTAGCTGTGATGCAGCCCCTCGCGCGTCACGACGAGCAGCAGGTGCTGGAGGAGCTCCCCGCATGCAAGCCAGTGGGGGACGGAGTCTTCGGCCTGCAGCACCACAAGCACCGGCGCCTGGGCGCAGAGGTTCCTGTCTTTCGCGGCTCTGATGGATCCCGTGTCGACGACCCGTGTGGTCCACGGTCCGAGTGCTGAGGCGACGCTGTTCATCCCGAGTGCGGCACCGGTGATGCCGTCCGGCTTTTGCGTCCAGTTCGGCCTGATCCATTCAGCCAGATCGCTCCTGAACGACGCATCGGCAAGTTGCATCCGGTCGGCGGCGGCGACAAGTTCGCCGACCTGACCGTTGACGTTGCCGTCGGCGGAGACCACCGCCGAGGCCTGCCCCGCAACCTC
>DASVIU010000024.1:0-5578 GCA_036386275.1 Bacteroidota bacterium
ACGGAACACCGTATCAAGCTGAACGAAAACGGGAGCGGGGAGGCGACGATGCGGCTGATCGACATACGGTCCGATGCCCCCACAGACTCCGCCCTCGCGCGTGACTATTCCGTCATGATGGCATCGATCCAGAAGGAAGGATTGACGGAATTCGAGCAGGGGGGGAGGAAAGTACTCTCCAAGCAGTTCTACGCAAGGGGCGACACGCTGACCGCCGAGATCAACTACACCTTCCCCAACCTCGACCAGATCGAAGGACTCAAAGTCAAGAAGGACGAGCTGTTTGTGGTCGTGCAGGAGGGGCGGGAAATCGTCAGGACAAACGGCAAAGTCAGATCGTGGGTGCGCGGTTCGCAGCGGATCGTCTGGCCCCGTGATGCGAAGAGGCTGATGTACCAGATACGCGAAAAAACTCTGCCCAAATCAGTTTCACTCGCCCCGCTGTACATGAAATACGGGTACACCATTCCGGAAGGAGGAAAGTAGCATGGCGGATTCCACCGCGCAGAGCAGACAGGCAATCACCGCGGCGATCGTCGATGCGTGCCACCGCCTGTATGCGAAGGGCTTTGTCTCTGCAACCGACGGGAACGTCAGTGCCCGGCTTCCCGGCGGCAACATACTCACGACGCGGACAGGCATCAACAAGGGGATGGTCACGGCGCAGGATCTCGTGGAGATCTCACCCGGCGGGGAGGTCGTCTCCGGGCGGTCGAGACCTTCCACCGAGACGGGGATGCACCTCTTTATTTACCGGGAACGGCAGGACGTGGCGGCGGTGGTTCATGCGCATCCCCCCTATGCGACCGGATTTGCGACGGCCCGCCAGCCCCTGGAAGGGTGCCTGTATCCGGAAGTGATCGTCGGGTTCGGCGCGATCCCCCTGGCCGAATATGCCACCCCCTCGACTTCCGAGGTCGCGGATTCCCTCCGCCCGTACGTCCGGTCCGCCGATGCGATACTTCTGACAAATCACGGCGTGGTCACATACGGCGCAGACGTCTATGATGCGTATTATAAGATGGAAAAGGTGGAGCATTCCGCCCAGATCACATTCATCGCCCGCCTGCTCGGCGGGGAAAAAAGGCTCAGCGCCGGAGAACTTGACCGGCTCCGTCACGTGAGCGCGCAGAGCTACGGGAAAGACTTCTCCGGAAAAGTCTCGTGTGCTGTCGCGGGAGCTGAGGAAGACCTGTCCGACGACGAAGTGCGGCAGTACATCAGAAAGCGCCTCGCATCGAAGGGGGTCATCCCATGACGCGCAGGCTCCGGGTCGGGATCATATTCGGCGGTCGCTCCGGCGAACACGAAGTGTCTCTGGTCTCCGCCACGTCGGTCATAAGTGCCCTGGACAGGGAGAAGTACGAGGTGGTCCCCATCGGCATCACGCCGGAGGGACGCTGGATCAGTTCTCCGAAGGCGCTCGGTATGCTGAAGGATAAGGCCCCCCTGGACCGTGAGCCGGAACAATTTCTCGTCCCCGAACCGAACCGGCGTGGACTGGTCGCAGCGGAGGGGAACGGCGGATCCCTCCCCCTTGACGTGGTGTTCCCGCTTGTGCACGGCACGTACGGGGAGGACGGGACGCTCCAGGGTTTGCTCGAGCTTGCAAACATCCCCTATGTGGGGGCCGGGGTGCTTGCCTCCGCTGTCGGTATGGACAAGATCATCCAGAAAATGGTGTTTGCGAACGCCGGACTTCCGGTGGTCAGGTACTGCTGGTGCTACAGCGCGGCGTTCCGGGAGCATCCGTCGAAGGTCACCCGCATGGTGGAGAGAGAACTGCGCTATCCCGTTTTCGTGAAGCCCGCGAACACCGGGTCCAGCGTCGGGATCTCCAAGGTCCATGGCCGGCAGGAACTCGGGTCCGCCCTCACACTCGCGTCGGAATTCGACAGGAAAGTGATCATAGAACAGGGAGTCGGGAACGCCCGCGAGATCGAGTGCAGCGTCCTCGGCAACGACGTCCCGGAGGCCTCCGTACCGGGAGAGATCATCCCCTCGAACGAGTTCTACGATTATGACGCAAAGTATGTCGACGGGAAATCGACCCCGGTCATCCCGGCCCGGCTCCCCGCATCCCTCACGCGGAAGATCAGGGAGATCGCCGTTCGTGCGTACACGGCGATCGATTGTGCCGGGATGGCGCGCGTGGACTTCTTCGTCACGAAAGGGAAGGCGAAGGTCTACCTCAACGAAGTCAACACCATTCCCGGGTTCACCGCGATCAGCATGTACCCGAAAATGTGGGAAGCGGCCGGACTGTCATTCTCCGGTCTTCTCGACAGGCTGATCTCGCTCGCGATTCAGCGGCACAGCGAGATGAATGCGCGGCGTACCTCGTACTCGCCGTCGCATGACTGGTACAGGTCATAGAGGCGCATGCACAATGGACAACCTATTCTACAGGAAAAACAAAGGACGGCCGGATCTCCGGGCGCTCTTCAGGAAGATGCTGAGGAACAGGCGCCTGATGCTGATCCTGATCATCGGTCTCCCCATCGCCGGCTTTGTGGTATTCGGAAACCACGGCATACTCCATCGCATCCGGCTGCAGCAGAAAAAGACGGATCTTGAGATGCAGATCCGCGCGGGCGAGGCGCAGCAGAAAGCGCTCGAGCAGGAGTTAAAGAAGCTCGATTCCGACAAAGCCGAAATTGAGAAAGTGGCCCGTGAAAAGCACCATATGGCTCGTGAGGGGGAGCAGGTGTACAGGGTAATCCCGGCGAAATAGCACCCGTGAGTCCCATGGATCTCTTCGCCTCACCCCCGGCGCCCGATGCGTCCCCGCTTGCCGAGCGGGTACGGCCTTCCACGCTCGACGGTTTTGTAGGTCAGGAGCACCTCCTCGGCCAGGGGAAGCCGCTCCGCGTGCTGATCGAGAGCGACAAGATTGCGTCGATGATCTTCTGGGGTCCGCCCGGGACCGGAAAGACGACGCTGGCGCGGATCATCGCGGGGCACACGAAGGCGGAGTTCTTCCAGCTCAACGCCGTCTCCTCCGGCGTGAAGGATGTCCGCGAGGTGATCGATCGTGCGCAAACGAACCGCGCCCGATTCGGCCGGGGGACCGTGCTCTTCATCGACGAGATCCACCGGTTCAACAAGGCGCAGCAGGATGCGCTCCTGCACAGCGTCGAAGACGGCGTCATCACGCTGATCGGCGCAACAACGGAAAACCCCTCCTTTGAAGTCATTTCCCCGCTTCTTTCGCGCACGCGCCTCTATACGCTCCAGCCGCTCACGGACGTGCATCTCAACCGGATCATCGACCGCGCGCTCACGGATGACCCGGTCCTGAAGGGGAGCGCGATCGCGGTGGAAGATCGCGACGATCTCATACTCTTCTCGGGGGGTGACGCACGGATGATGCTGAACGGCCTCGAGACCGCCATCCGCCTTGCGCCGGCGGGTCCGGACGGGGGGAAGACCGTCACGAAAAAGGAAATCGAAGAAGCGTTCCAGCGGAAGTATGTCCGGTACGACAAGGGGGGGGAAGAGCATTACAACATCATCTCCGCATTCATCAAGAGCGTGCGCGGGAGTGATCCGGACGCCGCCGTCTACTGGCTTGCAAGGATGCTTGAGGGGGGAGAAGACCCGAAGTTCATCGCCCGGAGGATGATTATCCTTGCATCCGAAGACATCGGCAACGCCGCACCCCATGCCCTGACGCTCGCCACATCCTGCTTCACCGCCGTCGACTACATCGGCATGCCCGAGGCGAGGATCGTCCTCTCCCAGACGGCGGCATATCTTTCGTCCTGTCCCAAAAGCAATGCGGCCGTCGCCGCCATCGGTGCGGCGATCGATGACGTCCGGAGCCTTCCCGACGCACCTGTGCCGCTCCATCTCCGGAACGCCCCCACGAAGATGATGAAGGACCTGGGCTACGGCGCGGAGTACAAATACAGCCACGGGTTCGACCGCAATTTCGTCGAACAACAGTACCTCCCCGATCTCCTGAAAGAGAAGGTCTACTACGCCCCCACCGACAACGGGGAGGAGAAGAACATCAGGGCGAGGCTCAACAGCTGGTGGAAGAAAAAACAGCGATGAGCCGGATCCTGTCATATGCCTTCCTCATTGCGATAGTGATCCTCCTGTTCTTCCCGCCGTTCGTCCCCGCACAGGCCCGCAGGGCGCGGGAGGGAACTGCGCGGAGCGACTCTTCCGCGGCGCACGACACATCCGGAGCCCGGAAGGACTCGCTCAGGGCCGCCGGCTCCTCTTCAGGGATAGATTCCGTTGTGACGTACCTGGCCAACGATTCGGTCCGGTACAGCCTGAAATCCCGGACGATGTACATGTTCGGGAAGAGCGACATCAGGTACAGAGAGCTTGCGATGAAAGCCGAAAACATTGACATCAACTGGACCACCTCGCTCCTGAACGCGCAGGGAATCGTCGACACCTCCGACACGACCGGGAAGAAGTTAAAGGGGCTCCCTGAGCTCGTCGACGGTGCGGAAGTGTACCGCGGCCGGACCATCGTGTACAATTTCCGGACGAAGAAGGGGAAAATAGACCTCGGCAGGACGGAGATGGAAAAATCGCTCTACTACGGAGACGAAATCAAGAAAATCGAGAGCGATGTCCTGTTCGTGGAAGACGGGAAGTTCACCACGTGCGATCTGGAACACCCCCACTATTACTTCGGCAGCCCCAAGATGAAGGTCATGGTCAAGGACAAGATTGTGGCCCGGCCGGTGTACCTGTATATCGCCGATGTCCCTGTCTTTGCCCTTCCCTTCGGCATCTTCCCCAGCGAGCGGGGACGCCGCTCCGGCATCATCGGACCGGCGTTCGGCGCGAGCACGCGGGGGAGATACCTGACGCACCTCGGCTACTACTGGGCGATGACCGACTACACGGATGTCGCGTTCAAAGCGGACGGATATTCCGGGGGGAGCTATACGCTCTACGGCGACTTCAAATACGCACTCAGGTATTTCTTCAGCGGGGGAATCGATGCCTCCCTCGGCAAGGTCATTTCAGGGGAGAGAACCGATCCCACCTACAGCCAGACACAGGTGTTCAACGTCCACTGGCTCCATGGGCAGGATTTCGACCCGACGGCGCACCTGACCGTCGACTTCACGTTCACGAGCGGGTCGTATTACCAGAACACAAGCTTCAACCTGTCCCAGTTGCTGTTGCAGAACGTCGTCTCGAACGCGACGTTCACGAAATCGTGGGACGAAGCCAGAAACAGCATGACCGTCAACATCTCCAGGGATCAGAACCTGACGACGGGGCAGACAAGCACCGTGCTGCCGGACGTGAGTTTCAACCGGGCCCAGACATTCCCCTTCCGCTCCACGCAGAAGGGGATCAGCACGAGTGCTCTGAAGTGGTATGAGCTGATTTCGTTCTCGTACGGAGGTGAGTTCAAGGACGTCCAGAGCAAGACAATCAACGCCACGCAGCCCGATTCGGGAGGATTCAGCTTCGACAACCGGCGCGGCGTACAGCACCTGTTCACCCTCAATATGTCGCCCAAGCTCGGCTACGTCACCATCACCCCCTTTTTCAATTACACCGAGAAATGGTACGACAAGCAGACCGACATCACCAT
>DASVIU010000025.1:0-7218 GCA_036386275.1 Bacteroidota bacterium
TTACCGCGATCGCCCTGAGCGTGCCTCCGCCGGTCGCGACATTCCTCCTGACGAGTGAACAGTCGGCCGACGGAATCGTGGCACATCACCGCCGCGTCCGCACGACGGCAATACAGATCGTCGACAGGCTGACCCGGGGGACGTACGCGGATCTGCGAAGGGAGTTGCCGGGAACGAAGCTGGTGCAGGTGGTGCACGTCACGGGGCCTGAATCGGTGGATGACGCAGTGGCGCTGGCGGGGGATGTCGACGCACTTCTCCTGGATTCAGGCCGGCCGGACATGCCCGTGAAGGAACTCGGAGGGACCGGCCGGCGTCACGACTGGCAAATCAGCCGGCGGATCCGGGAGGAAGTGGCAATCCCGGTATTCCTTGCCGGAGGCTTGCATGCAGGAATCGTCCGGGAGGCGATCGAACAGGTCGGCCCGTTCGCCCTGGACGTCTGCAGCGGCGTCCGATCGGGAGGATCCCTCGATCCATCCCGGCTTCTCGCATTCTTCAACGCGGCGGGGTTCTGACATTCCATCATACAAAGGGGAGGGGGGGCACCCCTGCCCCGGAAAGGCGCGGCTCCGGCGCATTGTGTGTGGAGAGAGGAATTCGTACTTTTGCTCATCTCAGCTCCTTCCCACATTCCCAGTCCTCAAAGAAATGGGCCGGCACGCTCTTACGGCTGTTCCATTTTTCCTGTTCATCGCCGCCGTGCACTCCCCGGGAGCTCTCCACGCCCAGATCCGGGGGACGGTGACGGATGCCGGGACCGGGGCTCCTCTGGCGAATACAAACGTCTATCTCTCGTCGACCACCATAGGGACGAACACAGGCCGGGACGGGCGGTATGTGCTGACGAACATCCCGCCGGGCGTTTTCCATGTTGTGGCTTCGCGTGTGGGGCACAGCATGAAATCGGAAATCATTCAGGTTTCACTGGCCGAGACGCTCCGCACTGATTTTTCGCTCGAACCCCTGACACTCCAGGGGGAAGAGGTGCAGGTCCTTGCGCACGTCGACAAGGAGTGGCGCCGGTTGCTGGAGAGATTCAGCAGGGCATTTCTCGGCGAGGGGGAGAACGCCCCCGGATGTACGCTCCTCAACCCCGAGGTTCTCGATTTCAAGATGGAAAAGGGGACAGGCATACTCATCGCATCGACCGACAGCGTGTTGCGGATCGAAAACCAGGCACTCGGATACAGGCTGTGATGACGCCGGCGATCTTGTGGACCCGTTGTGCCTCGAAGTCATCGGTGACTGGACGAAGTACCGTGTGGCAGACATGCTTCCCATAGACTGAATGGAGGATGACCATGACCAGAGCTACCACATTTTTCATTGCTTCGCTTCTCATCGCCGGGGGGTTGCGCTTCGATGTCCCGGCAGAGGCTCGAAGATATAACGCCGAACCGCGTGTACCACAAACCCTACACTGAGGTCTTCGATTTCATGCAGGAGAAGACCGGAGGCTGAGCCCGGCCACCGTCCGCCGATGAAATTGATTTTTCACTCCCAGGCCCGAAGGGGTTACGCACGTGAAACTACTTGCCGCAATGGTTCTGTTCTCTCTCCCGTTTGCACGCGGACAGTCGCCGGACGACGCCGGCCCGATCGGCACCCTTGCAGGGAACAGATGGGTTGATGCGACGCTCAATCTGAAGATTGCCAGTGCTTCCGGGGGAACAGTCAAGTCATGGTTCATACTTGCCCCCCCGAGGGCCATCTGCACGATCAGCGTCGACGGGACAACGCGGTACAGGGGGAGATTCGGAAACCTGTTCATGTCGCGGGCCAGCGTCATGTCGAGCGCGACCGGGAACGACGGTTTCACGAGCAGGTACTTCTCCGTGACAAACACGGGGCTGGAGAACGGCTCCACCGCCGGCCACAACGCTTACTTTGATATCCCTTTCTCGGACTCGGTGAACGTGCGTATTGCCGGGGACACCGCATGGGCTGCGTTCTACAACATTTTTTACGAGATCGGGAGGCGGCCGAGGGGGAGGTACAATGAGTTCTATGCCCGCACCGGCGACAGCCTTCTTGCAGATTCAAACGTCGACGACACTCTCCTTGTCCTGAAATCCGCCGGCAGAGGGGCGTACTGGTCGATGTATTTCTGGATGCTCTCCGACAGCGTCACGGGAAACAACCGGGCCTACGAGGAAAGAGACTTCTATTGCGTCCCGGACGGGAGACCCGGGCACCTGTCGACAGGGACGGAGGACTATTGCGGTTATTATTACAACTGGGAGAGCGCCGCGGGACTCGGTTCGCGGACGTCGGACTTTCACGGATCCCCCACATTCGGCAAGCGAAAGGACAACCGTTACCTTGATGCATTCTACCGCATACACGAGCTGGACCGGATACCGTTCGGGAATGACTTCATACTCTACTGGGAGTCATGGGGGGGATGGCAGGGGTATCCCCAATCACGATTCTGCCACATCGGGTACACAATTATCTATTATCTTGAGCATACACGTTAGCCGAGCACACACGTTGGCGCCGCAGCAATTGATATACCGGCGGAGAATTCTTACCTTCTTTAAAGCCTCCCTTGCCAGTGAGCCCCACTCGAGATTCGATCGAACAACAGGCGGTCTCCGCGTACACG
Source organism: Bacteroidota bacterium (assembly GCA_036386275.1). Lineage (GTDB taxonomy): Bacteria > Bacteroidota > Ignavibacteria > UBA10030 > UBA6906 > Fen-1273. Next base: position 2,612 of record DASVIU010000025.1, read on the forward strand.
AAGCACTTCGGCATATCTCCCCGGGCCGTTGCATCAGCCCCCGGGCGGGTTAACCTCATCGGGGAACATACCGATTACAATGACGGATTCGTTCTTCCGGGGGCAATCGACCGTGCCACAGCGGTGGCTGTCGGAGCCCGGGATGACGACCGGCTCGTCATGAACCCCGGATCGGCCCAGGATGCGAGTTTCTCGCTTTCGCGGCTGTATCCCTCGGAACGGCGGGCGTGGACCGACTACCTGACCGGCGTCGCATCGTTGCTGCAGGCTCGCGGGAACCCCCTGTGCGGAGCGAACATGTATGTCTACGGGAACGTCCCGCGCGGTGCCGGACTCAGCTCATCGGCCGCACTCGAGCTCGCGACCGCCTTTGCCCTGATCGAGCTGAACGGACTCACGATCCCTCCCGTTGAGACGGCCATGCTCTGCCAGCAGGCGGAGCATGAGTTCGCCGGCGTGAAGTGCGGGATCATGGACCAGTTCATTTCCTGCCTCGGCAAAAGAAACCACGCGATGCTTCTCGATTGCAGATCCCTTGCATACGAACATGTCCCGATACCTCCGGGGGTCGAGCTCATCGTCTGCGATACGGGAGTGAAGCGGGCCCTTGCCGGATCTGAATACAACAGGAGACGTGAGGAGTGCAACGCCGGCGTCCGCATTCTCTCGTCGAAGCTGCCGGGAATCACCGCCCTGCGCGACGTGTCACCGGATCAGCTTCATGATCTCCAGGGGCTTCTGGACCCGGTCGTGCGGAGAAGGTGCATGCATGTCGTGACGGAAAATGACCGGGTCGGACGCTCGGCCCGGGCGCTCCGCGAAGGGAACCTGGCCGAGTTCGGAAAGCTGATGTACGACTCTCACCTGAGCCTCCGCAGGGACTACGAGGTGAGTTGTCCCGAACTCGACATGATCGTCGATCTCTGTGCCCGGGCGGACGGCGTCTATGGAGCCAGGATGACGGGCGCGGGATTCGGCGGCTGCGCCATCTGCCTTGTCAAGGAAGGTTTCGCGGAAGGCGTGATCGCCCGGCTGAACGCCGGGTACCACGGAAAAGGGGGAGAGAAGGCCTCTGTCTACGTCTGTTCCATCGACGACGGGGCCAGGGCACAACGGATCGCGCAGTGACAGTGAACAACAAGGAGAAACAATGAAACGAACGATTATCATGATTCTCGTGTGCGCGCTCGGGTTCTCGTGCGGGAAAAAGGACGAACAGGCACACACCAGGACCATCGGCGTTGCGCTTCTCACCCGGGGACATATTTTCTATAAAGACCTCGAGGAGGGACTTCGCGAGGAGGCTGCGCGCCAGCACTACGAGCTCGTTGTCACATCCGCCGAGTTCGATCTCGGTAAACAGATCAGCCAGATCGAGGATTTCGTCGCCCGCAGGGTCGACGCCGTCATCGTCTGTCCCGTGGATTCCAAGGGGATCGGCCCCGGCGTGCGGAAATCGAACGAGGCGAACGTCCCCGTGTTCACCGCCGATATCGCCGCGCAGGAAGGGAAGGTGGTGAGCCACATCGCTTCCGACAACGTCGCGGGGGGACGGCTTGCGGGTGCGTACATGGCGAAGGCTCTGGACGGCAAAGGAAAGATCGCGATCATCAACAATCCCGTCGCGACGTCTGTGCTCGACCGCGTGCAGGGGTTCCGGGAGGCGATCGAGAAATTCCCCGGGATCACCGTCGTCGCGGACGTCAACGGGCAGGCGGTCCGCGACAAATCGCTCGAGGTGACCGCGGACGTTCTCCAGGCGAACCCCCGGCTTGACGGAATATTCGGCATCAACGATGCAAGCGCACTCGGCGCACTGGACGCCGTCCAGCAGTTCAAGCGCACGAACATCATCATCGTGGGATACGACGCCACGCCGCCGGCGGCGGACGCGATCACCCGGGGGACATCTCTCAAAGCTGACGTCATACAGTACCCGAAGAAGATCGGGACGATAACAATCGAGATGATACGCGACTTTTTTGCAGGCAAGCAGGTTCCTCCGGTCGTTCCCGTGGAAGTCGGCATCGCCGACGCCGAATATTTCCTCAAGAATCCGCAGAAGTGACAATGGCTCCGCTGCTTGAAATGCGGGGGATCACCAAGCGCTATCCCGGCGTCCTGGCGCTCAGCGGCGTGGATTTCACGCTTCATGCGGGTGAAGTCAACTGCCTCGTCGGCGAGAACGGCGCGGGAAAGTCGACGCTCATCAAGGTGCTTTCCGGCGCAATCATGAAGGACGGCGGGACGATCAGTGTCGGGGGAGAAGACGCTCACCTTGGATCCCCCGCCGATGCGCAGCATCTCGGTATCGGCGTGATCTATCAGGATTTCAAGCTGGTCCCGGCCCTCTCTGTCGCCGAGAACATCCTCCTGGGGAGCGAGCCGGTCCGGGGACGGACCCCGATTATCGACAGAAAAGCGATGCAGGAGAAGGCCTCCGCGGCGCTGGGACTGCTCGGGGAGGCGATCGACACCGGCACCCCCGTCGGACATCTGAGCGTTGCGCAGCAACAGATGGTCGAAATCGCGAAGGCGCTCTCCCGGAATGTCAGGATTCTCGCCATGGACGAGCCGACCGCTCCCCTGACCGAACGGGAGACGGAGAGCCTTTTCAGGGTGATCCGCTCTCTTAAGGAGCGGGGCGTCGGGATCATCTATATTTCCCACAGACTGGAAGAGATATTCGAGGTCGGGGACCGGGTGACTGTCCTCCGCGACGGCACGCTGGTTCACACATGCGGAATCAGTGAGATCGACCGGCGCGGCCTGATACGGAAAATGGTGGGGCGTGAGCTCGAGAACGAATACCCGCGCGCCGCGCTGGAACGGGGGAAAGAGATACTCCGGATCGAAAACCTCAGCTCCGACCGGATATCGGACGTGAACCTCACCCTCTACAGGGGGGAAGTCCTCGGCCTTGCCGGACTCGTGGGAGCGGGAAGGTCGGAACTCGCACGGCTCGTGTTCGGCGCGGACAGGAAGAAGAACGGGCGAATATTTCTTGACGGAAGGGAAATCGCCCCGAAATCGCCGCACCAGGCGATACGGGAGGGGATCGGACTCCTGACCGAGGACCGGAACAGGTACGGCCTCATCATGCAAATGTCCATCAGGGAGAACATCTCTCTTGCCAATCTCCGCGCGATGCTCACCGGCCCGTTCATCGACCGGAGAAAAGAGGAGTCCGCTGCGACGCAGCTTGTGGAAGACCTGAGGATCAAAGCTCCCGGCACCGGCGTGATCGTCGAAAACCTGAGCGGGGGGAACCGGCAGAAGGTCATCCTGGCCCGATGGCTCAACACAAAGGCACGGGTCCTGATTTTCGACGAGCCGACGGCGGGGATCGACGTCGGCGTGAAATATGAGATCTACACCCTCATCAACCGGCTTGCGGAACGGGGAATCGGTGTGATAGTGATCTCGTCCGACCTCCCCGAGCTCCTCGGCATCTGCCACCGTGTCGCGGTCATGTGCGAGGGACACCTTACGGGGGTCGTTGAAGGAACCGAAGCGACGCAGGAAACCGTCATGACATATGCTCACAGAAACCGCTGATGACTTCAGACCGCATCACAAGGAAACTCTCGGGTGAGTTCGGAATCGGGATCGCATTCGTCCTGGAATTCATTCTCTTCGCCTTCCTCTCTCCCTACTTCTTCACGCCGGATAACCTGCTGAATGTCTCGCTCCAGGCATCCATCACCGCCATCATCGCGGCCGGGATGACATTCGTGATACTCACGGGGGGGATCGATCTCTCGGTGGGCTCACTCGTTGCCTTTGCGGGGATCGTTGCAACGACGGTGCTCAAGACCGGCCTTCCGCCCGTGGCCGGGTTCATAGCGGCAATACTTGCCGGGGTGGCGGTCGGCTCCCTCTCCGGCGCATTTGCGGGATTCTGCATCACGCGGTTCAACATCGCCCCGTTTATCGTGACGCTCGCCACGATGACGATCTGGCGGGGGGCGGCATTCGTCTGGACGGATGGCAGACCGGTCTGGGAGCTCCCGGCGGGATTTGCATTCCTCGGCACCGGCCGGTTGCTGGCCGTGCCCGTGCCCACGATCATCATGGTCCTGACATTCATCGCGTCGCATGTCATACTGACCCGGACCCGGTTCGGACGGTATGTCTATGCCGTCGGCGGGAACATCGAGGCGGCCCGGCTCGCCGGGATTCGGACATGGAGGGTTCTCGTCAACGTGTACATCCTTTCAGGGACGCTCGCGGCGCTGAGCGGTATCCTGCTCGCCTCACGGATGAATTCCGGGCAGCCGAATGCAGGTGTCGCCTATGAGCTCGATGTCATCGCCGCGGTTGTCGTCGGCGGGACGAGCCTTTCAGGCGGCGCAGGATCCATCGTCGGCACATTTATCGGCGCAATGCTCATCGCCGTCCTCAGGAACGGGCTGAACCTGCTGAACGTCAACTCGTACATCCAGCAGGTCATCGTCGGCGTCGTCATACTCCTCGCCGTGATGCTCGATCAGATCAGGAGGCGGAGGAGGTGACGCTCCCCCCCGGTGCTCGCTCCCCGCACCAACCACTACAGGGAAACAGACAATGAAAATTACGACCGCTGTGACGCTTGCCGTGCTTCTTCC
>DASVIU010000026.1:0-3410 GCA_036386275.1 Bacteroidota bacterium
TGAAGATGTGATCGCGGTATCACGCGCATGCAACCGTTCCCGGTGTCGACGTCGTCGATGGCGAGCCAGACTGTGACGGTCTTCGACGGGCTCAGGGCCCAGTAGGAACAGTCCTGATGCCACGCGACCCCCCTCGGGTCTCCGGGGAGCTTGCAGAAGTAGTGTGTCGCCCAGCAGACGATGTCCGGTCCGACCAGGTCTTCAACGTAGTCGAGTATTGACGGGGCGGTGGCGATGTCCCAGATAGTCCTGAGCCGGTCCTGGTACCTGTCGATGGCATAGCTCCCCTTCCCCGCCCGGATGAAATTCTCGAGCACCCAGTCAGACCTTTCCCGCACGTCGCGCGCTTCCCTGTCGTCAAACACCTTGAAACCCGTCAGGTAGCCGTTTTCGTTGTAGAAACGGATCTGATCCGACGTCAGTTTTTTCGGGTTCGGATTCTGCGCCGGGAAGAAACGGAGTTCTCGGTTCAGCTTCGAGACCTCGATGTCGTGCTGGCTCACGGCGTGGTTCCTCCTTCAGTCATAGATGCAGTGGCGCGCTTCGTCTGCGAACGCTTCGAGGAGGGGGATGTCCGCCTCGAAGAAGTGGTCCGAGGGGGAGAGTATGTAGCCCCCGCCTTTTCCGGCTTCTTCGAAGCATCTGCGGACCGCTCTCCGGGTCTCCTCCGGCGTGCATCCCCTGAAGAAGTGAAACTGGTCGAATCCCCCGATCATCGTCACTTTGTCGCCGATCCGTTCCTTGGCCTCGGCCAGTCTCATGTCGCCCCCCATTGTGGGGGGGGTGAATGTCTCCATGGCGTCGGGTTTCATGCCGGCGAGCCGCTCGAGGAACGGCATCATGCCGCCGCACGTGTGATAGACCACCCGCTGTCCCGATTCGTGGGCAAGCGCGATGAGCGGCGCATCATACGGCGCCACGAACGCGTCGAATATCTTCGGCGAGATGACGGTTGAAGAGGCGTCCCCCCCTCCATGCTCGATGAGGTCGAATCTGGCCCCTTTCATGGACCGGAGATACGCGGCCTTCCGGTCCCTGAGTATGCCGAGGAACGCGTGGACCCACTCCGGGTCATCATACGTTGCCATGATCAGGTCTTCGATCCCGTGAAGGACCGACGCATCCTGCCAGCAGCCCGGTTGCCCGTAGACGTCGAACATCGGAAAGAATCCCCTGATCATCCCCCGCTCGCCGTAGGCATCCGCCTGCGCGTTCACCGCGGCCACGTCGCAGAGCGGCATTGACATGAATTCGGCGATGATGTCTATGTCGGACTTCTCTTTCACGAGTCGCTCGGTGACCCATGACGTATGCTCGTTGCTCTGGAGCGTGGTGGTCAGCGTCTTCTTCGGCGTGACAAATCTGTACCGGACGGTCTCGTACTGCGGATGATCCACATGCTCGGGGTATATGCGCCAGCTGTCGGAGACCACCCGTCGCGCCTCGATGTGCCCGGGGACATGGAGGGGGTCGTAGTATTCCCCGCGGGATTCGTCCGGTCTGTAGGCCGCGACCCAGCGGATCGGGTCGAGCCCGAACCTGTCGAAGAATTCATCGTCGTCCGCCCCGTTCAAGAACTTCTTCAGAAACGACGGCATGAGGTGGTGTGTCGTAACGGGGAGCCGATCCGGGATGCCGCCTGTCAGGACAGTGTTAAATCGTTGCTTCGGCGTCATCATTCGTACACCGGTATCCTCTTGATGTTCATGTCGGTAAAGTGGTCAGTCTCGTCCATGCTCTTTGAGGAGAATTCGGAAACGACTGCACCCTTTGCCCCTCCCTGGAACCAGTGGAGCGTGTTCGGTGGAATCGTGTACTGCTCCCCCGGCCGGAGGATGATTTCGTGCCAGACCGTGAAATTCTTCCTGTACTTCGCGGGGGGTTTTGCCTTCGGTTTCTTCGTTGCCTCTCCTTCGATATACAGGTACACCTCCCCCCACCGGCACCGGAAAGTTTCCTGTTTCCCCGGATTCCGCTCGTCCATCGATGGATGCCGGTGTTCCGGGCAGGTCTGACGGGGAAAGAGGACCAGCTCCTTGGCACAATACCGGTCGTTGTTCTGGTAGACGACAAGCTCCAGCCCCAGGTTCCTGATATCGCCCAGCCCGAAATCGGCCACCTCGATGTTTTCGGCCTCCTCGCCCGTGACGGCGATGTGCGCTTTCCTGAGGAACCCGAGTGTTCGCTGCCGCACCCTCTTGAGCTGGCCTGCGTCCATAATCTTGGTCCGGCAAGTTGTTTTCCCCATAGGAATATAAGAAATCCTTTTCAACGATGGAAATTGCACATGGGAGAAAATCGACATATGTTTGGTGAGTCAGTTTCCGGAATGAATGTGAAACCTTTCATTTTCAGACAGTTCCCCCTTTACTGCCGTCCTGCGTGCTGCTTCGCATTCTTCATCGCCTTCACTTGTTCGACCGCGATTGGCCGGGGGCAAACCCCTTACCTTTCGTCGCTCGCGGCGACAAAGGATTCCCCGCTCTTCACCACGTATGCCGCCCCCGAAGCAATGTCCGAATTCACACTCGACAAGGCGTACCATCTCCTCCTGAACGACGAGGAGAAGGGAGCGGACTTTACGAACGAATCCGGCGGGGATATCTGTCTTGCATTCAAGAGCGGGGGGAAATACGTGTACGCTTTGAAGGATATGTTCCGGCAGCCGGTCATCACTGCCTCCTACTCCGATCTGGTCACGTACACGTTCTGGCCGTTCGACAGCATCAGCGTCAAGGCGACATTTGTCGTTTACGGCTCGCATCACGCGGTTCTGGCGATTGACGTCAGGAACAACGCCTCGAATGTTGTCAGGGTCGAGGTACTTCCCTTCCTTCAGAACTGGAACCGGACGTACGAGGGGGTGAAATTTAGAAAAGAAGCCGGTGCCATCGCGTTCACGCACGAGGAAAACCCTGACGATTGGGTTCTGGAGCACGGGGTCCCGTACGTCAGGACCGTGAAGGATGCGTTTGTGGTGTCTGATCCCCCTGACAGGATGATGAGCTTCCGCAGTTACAGGAAAGTGGACAGTATCGCGGGAAGCGACTTCCTCACCGGTGTCCGCTCGCCGCGGCGTGAGGTGAGCAGGGTGAGCGGCCTGGCGCGGATCGTCGCATTCTCATGCGCGTATGACCTTCGCCCCGGGGAAACTCACAGGCTGACCGCTGTCCGCTCCGTGGCACGCCCCGCTGACGATCCCGGGCGCCTTATCGATACGGCACGCTCGCTGACGACACTCGACCTTCCCCGGTGCATTGAGAACGACGAGAAGATCTACAGTTCAATACCTCCTCTTCCGTCTGTCGATCCCGACATACAGATGCTCTACTGGGGCGCATTCTCGCTCATGCGCCAGGTGATGCTCCCGCCGGAGGGAAAATGCCACTTCAACTACTATGTCTTCTCGC
>DASVIU010000027.1:0-4643 GCA_036386275.1 Bacteroidota bacterium
CAATCGACCGGCCGACCATGAGCTTCGCGGCGATTTTCGCCAGGGGGACCCCCGTGGCCTTGCTCACGAAAGGTACCGTACGGGACGCCCGCGGGTTCACCTCCAGCACGTAAATCACGCCGTCACGCATGGCATACTGCACATTGAGCAGGCCGACGACATGGAGAGCGAGGGCGAGCCGGCGCGTGTACGCCATCAGCGTCAGGAGCTGCTGCGGGGTCACGGCGTACGGCGGGAGGACGCAACAGCTGTCCCCTGAATGGACGCCCGCCTCCTCGATGTGCTGCATCACCCCGCCGATAAACACCGTCTTCCCGTCGCAGACGGCATCCACGTCGAACTCAAAAGCGTCTTCGAGGAAACGGTCGATGAGGACCGGGTGATCCGGAGAGACGTTGACGGCCTTCACCATGTATTCGCGCAATGCGTTATCTTCGTAGCAGATCTCCATCGCCCGCCCGCCGAGGACGTAAGACGGGCGCACAAGCACCGGATAGCCGACACGCTTTGCAACCTCCAGCGCACCCGGCAAATCGTGCGCCGTCCCGTACGGCGGACACGGTATCTCCAGCTCTTCCAGGAGCGCGCCGAACCTCTTGCGGTCCTCCGCGAGGTCGATCCCTTCCGTCGAGGTCCCCAGGATCTTCACCCCGTTCGCCTCAAGTGCTTTGGCGATCTTCAAGGGGGTCTGACCGCCAAAACTGACAATCACGCCGACCGGCTGTTCCTGCTCGCAGATGTTGAGTACATCCTCGAGCGTCAGAGGCTCGAAATAGAGTTTGTCGGTCGTATCGTAGTCTGTAGAGACCGTCTCCGGATTGCAGTTGATCATGATGGTCCCGAACCCCTCATCTTCCAGCCCCATGACCCCGTGGACGCAGCAGTAGTCGAATTCGATCCCCTGCCCGATCCGGTTCGGCCCGCCCCCCAGGATGACGACCTGTTTCTTGTCCGACTTCCGGGCCTCGTTTTCGCGCTCGTAGGTCGAATAGTGATAGGGGGTGTCGGCGGCGAATTCCGCAGCACAGGTATCGACGGTCTTGTACACGGGGATGACCCCCATCTTCTTTCGCCCCGCCCGGACAGTCATTTCGTCGCTCCCCGTCATCGTCGCGATCTGCCGGTCGGAGAACCCGAACTGTTTCGCCTTCAACATCAGCGCGCTGTCAAGGGATCCTGCGTTCCTTATCTCGGACTCGCAATCGATAATCTGCCTGATGTTGTTCAGGAACCAGGGATCCACAAATGTCAACGCATACAACTCCTCGATTGTGAAACCAAGCTGCAGCGCGTAGCGCAGATTGAAAACGCCGTCGGGATGGGGCCTGCTGAGTCTCGTGCGGATTTCCTCACGCCATCCGGCCTTTTCCGCCGCTGTCAGTGCGGAGGGATCAAACTCGTCCTTCCCGTCGGCCCCCAGGCCCGCCCTCCCCTGTTCAAGCGAACGGAGGGCTTTCTGGAGCGCCTCCTTGAACGTCCGGCCGAACGCCATCGCCTCACCGACGGATTTCATCTGCACGCCCAGCGTCGTATCCACCCCCTTGAATTTCTCGAAGTCCCAGCGGGGGATTTTCACCACACAGTAGTCGATCGTGGGCTCGAACGACGCGGGGGTCAGCTTCGTGATGTCGTTGGGTATCTCGTCCAGCGTGTAGCCGACCGCCAGCTTCGCAGCGATCTTGGCGATCGGAAACCCGGTCGCCTTCGACGCGAGGGCCGAGGACCGCGAGACGCGCGGATTCATCTCGATCACAAGGCATCGGCCCGTCCGGGGATCGACCGCGAACTGGATGTTCGATCCCCCCGTTTCCACGCCGATCGCGCGGATGATCTTGATGGCATCGTCGCGCATCGACTGGTATTCCTTGTCCGTCAGGGTCTGAGCGGGAGCGACCGTCACCGAGTCGCCCGTGTGGACCCCCATGGGGTCGAAGTTCTCGATGGAGCAGACGATGACGACATTGTCCATGACATCCCGCATCACCTCAAGCTCGTATTCCTTCCAGCCGATGACGGACTCTTCGAGCAGGACCTCATGAATGGGGCTCGCCTCGAGCCCATGCGAGAGGGCCTCCTCGAATTCGTCCGGAGTCCGTGCAATCCCTCCGCCGGACCCCCCCATGGTGAACGAGGGGCGTATGATGACCGGAAAACCTATCGACGCTGCAAGAGAGACCCCCTCTTCCATCGTCCGGACGAACCCGCCGCGCGGCGTCTTCATACCCGCCCGGTCCATCGTCGCCTTGAACAGCTCCCTGTCCTCGGCCTTCCGGATCGCGTCAAGCTTCGCCCCGATCAGCTCGACGCCGTACTTTTCAAGCACACCGTTTTCCGCGAGGGCCACGGCCGTGTTGAGCGCAGTCTGTCCCCCCATCGTCGGGAGCAGGGCGTCCGGGCGCTCACGCTCGATGATTTTTTCCACGAAATACGGGGTGATCGGTTCGATATATGTCCGGTCCGCAAGATCCGGATCGGTCATGATCGTCGCGGGATTGCTGTTGATGAGGATGGTACGAAAACCTTCTTCGCGGAGGACCTTGCAGGCCTGTGTGCCGGAATAATCAAATTCGCAGGCCTGACCGATCACGATCGGTCCGGACCCGATGATCAGAATGGAGTGTAGGTCGGTGCGTTTCGGCAAGTAGAACGGTTCTCTCTTAAGGTCAGGACAAAATATACAAAGAATGCCGGTGGAAGGCAATTCCGACGGTCGACCGCTCTCAGCGGCAAGGCCGCGTTCAGCAGCAGCCGTATGTCGGCGGGACGAACTTCCCGTCTGAGGACGAAACGACCTCACCCTGCACCAGGTATTCCCCCTTCACGAGGACCCTGTACCAGCGGCGTGCCGCCTCGATGAGAATGATGACAGCACAGACCATGATCACCACGGTAAGGACAGAATTGATATACCCCTGTACCGCGGTCTGAGGATTCGCCGTCATGGGCCAGAAGTTGTCGGTGATGTTCAGCCAGCAGGCGCTCAGCGTCGTTGCGGCGACGAACAGCATCGGGAGCAGTGTGACCCAGGCATACCGTTCCTTCCCCGCGTTGATTATCGCGCTTGTCGCGACCGCGAGGGCGACCGCCGCGAGAAGCTGATTGGCCGTCCCGAACATCGGCCAGATCGAGCTGATATTCCCGGTCCAGATAAAATACCCCCATGCGAAGACGACAAGAGAAGTCGACAGGATCGTCCCGGGGATCCAGTCTGTCCGTTCGAACGGCTTCCAGACCCTTCCTCCGAACTCCTGCAGCAGGAACCGCGCCACACGCGTCCCCGCGTCGATCGTCGTAAGTATGAAAAGCGCCTCGAACATGATCGCGAAATGGTACCAGACCGACATCAGGGTCTTCATCCCGGGCATCGCGGTGAAGATCTGTGCAAATCCCACGGCGAGCGATACGGCGCCCCCGGTCCTGCCGACCACGTTCTCGCCCACCTCCCTGGAGAGCTCCGCAAGGTTGACGACCGAGAACCCGTGAAGCGGCGCGACAGCGGCGAATTTTTCCGGCGAGAGATTGATGGCGAAATAATCCCCCATCTCCAGCGAGCAGGCGGCGATCAGCGCGATGATCCCCACGACCCCCTCCATCAGCATCGCCCCGTACCCGATCATGCGTGCATCGGACTCCTTGTTGATCATCTTCGGGGTCGTCCCGGACGCGACAAGCGCGTGGAACCCCGATATCGCCCCGCAGGCGATCGTCACGAAAAGGAACGGGAACAGCTTCCCCTGTATGATCGGGCCGCCGCCGGAGACAAAAGCGGTCACGGCAGGCATCTTCAGCACCGGATTGACAACCATGACCCCGACAATCAGTGCGCCGATCGTTCCGATCTTCATGTAAGAGCTGAGATAGTCGCGTGGAGCGAGGAGAAGCCAGACCGGGAGCACGGAGGCCAGAAACCCGTACACACCCATCGCGATCGTGATCCCTTCGCGGGAAAGCGTGAAGTAGGGGGCAAGGAATGTCCCCGGGATCATCCCGCCGAGTACCACGCAGGCGATGACGCCGATCACGCCGATCACGCTGGCCTCGGCGATCCTCCCCGGCCGTATCCGATACATCCAGAGTCCCACGAACAATGCTATCGGGATCGTCATGGCGATCGTGAACGTGCCCCACGGACTCTCGCGCAGCGCATTGACGACAGCGAGGCCGAGTCCCGCCAGCGCGATGATGACGATGATCATGATGGCGATCGACCCGATGAGTCCCGCGAGGGGGCTGATCTCGTTCCGTGCGATCTCGGCGAGCGATCTCCCCTTGCGGCGGATGGAGGCGACAAGCACGGTGAAGTCATGCACGGCCCCGGCCAGGACCACCCCGACAACCAGCCAGAGGAGGCCGGGGAGGTAGCCGAACTGAGCCGCCAGCACCGGTCCGATGAGGGGACCCGCACCCGAGATGGCGGCAAAATGATGTCCGAACACGACCCATTTGTTCGTCGGGAGATAGTTATGACCGTCCCGTAACGTGTGCGCGGGAGTCTCCCGCGTGTCATCAAGTGCAACGACTCTGGCGGCGATGAATGCGCTGTAATACCGGTAGGCTATCGTCATCACACAGAGGGAGCCGATGATAAGCGGAAGTGCATGCATGGGGAAACTCCTTGATCGTAATCCGTAGACGTTCAGAAA
>DASVIU010000028.1:0-6690 GCA_036386275.1 Bacteroidota bacterium
CGAGGGCGGCGATCTCCAGGATCTCCTCCATGCGCGGCTGGATGATCTGCGCGAGCAGCTTCTTGTCGATCTCGATCGGAGCGCGACCCCCCACGCCGGGGAGGACGATCGGCTCGTTGTCGACGACCGCGGGGACATACGCAAATCCGTGTTCTTTCTTCAGTTTCTCCGCCTGGTCGTTCAGTATGCCGAGCACCTTCCTGATGTCGTCTGTGACTTTCTTGCCGGCGATGCCAATGACCGCGGTGTGGCGGATTGTCCGTTCCTCAAAGACCGCCAGATCGGTCGTTCCGCCGCCGATGTCGAGGAGGGCGATCCCCACTTCCTTCTCCTCGTCGTCGAGCACGGCGTAACTGGAGGCAAGGGGTTCGAGGACCATGTCGCTCACCTCGAGGCCCGCCCGCTGGACACATTTATAGATGTTCTGGGCGGCGCTGACGAGGCCGGTGATGATATGCACGTTGGCCTCCATACGGACCCCCGCCATCCCCAGCGGGTCGTAGACGCCGTCCTGGCCGTCGACGATAAACTCCTGCGGGATGACGTGAATGATTTTTCTGTCGGAGGGGAGAGCCACGCGCTTGGTGTCCTCAATCAGCCTGTCGATGTCCGCCTGAGTCACTTCGTGGTCAGCGCCGCTGATGCCGATGACGCCGCGACTCTGGAAGCTCTGAATGTGGTCCCCGGCGATGCCGACGATCACCGACTTGATCATGACCCCGGAGGAAGCCTGCGCCTCCTGTACAGCGGTGACAATCGAATTGGTCGTGCGGTCGATGTGGGTCACGACCCCCCGCGTCATCCCATCCGATAGTGCACGGCCGACCCCCAGGATGTTCACACGTCCGTGCTCATCGGTGCCTGCGACGACAGCGCAGACTTTGGTCGTTCCGATGTCGAGACCAACGATGATATTGTCCATGACTGTTTCCTGTGTGGAAGTGAAATACGTTTACTGCGCGTGAACGTCGTGTCCCTCGTCCCAGCGGACGACAACCTGATCCGCGAAGCGGAGGTCGACGGTTTTCAACTGCGTCGCCCCGCGCGGCACCACGATCTGTTTCCAGAACCCATCGAGTTTTACAAGCTTCACAGCGATGTCCCCGCGGCCGAACACGACGGGGACTCCGGACTCGGCCGTGAACAGGACATAGGTGCTGTCCCCCGTGCAATGGATTTCGGAGATCATATGGTACAGGTCGTCCCCTACGCGCTCCGCAGTTGTGAGAATTTCCAGCGCTTCCCGGAGCCGGCGGGTCCTGATCTGCCGCCCGGGAAGACAGTCGGCTGCCGGCAATTCGCCCGTGAGGACCGGCAGGTCAAACACCTTCCCGGACCGGACCGGCGGAAGCACGTACCCCTCGGCGTCGAGATACAGAATCCGATCGAGGACCAGGGCGGCGATCGGTCTCCGCTCGGTGACCGTGATGGCAATGCCGTCCGGGATTTCGCGCGCGACGGAGACACTCTTCATGAACGGGTTCTGCTGCACCCTCAGTCGTGTTCCGTTCAGGTCAATGTCGAAGAGTTTTCCGTTTCTCAGAATGGCCGCCATCCTGACGATGTCACTGTCCGCGACAATGCTGTTCCCCTGCGTCCGGACCCGGAGAACCCGGAAGTCGTGTTTCCACGAGTTCGCCGTGACTGCCATGGTGACGATCCCGGAGAGAAGCAGGGCCGTAAGGACCAGAACCCAGCCTGTGCGCCCCCGCGCGGATGTGGACGGTCGGTCCATCGTTCAGGCATCCTCACGCATGACGTCAGCTTTGAAACCGGTGGAGAGCATCTCAGTGCGATCCCTTCCGGAGCGAAATGAATTGTTCACCGAATTTCCAGATATCTCCCGCCCCCATCGTGATGACCATGTCCCCCGGCCGGGTGATCGTCATCAGATAGCCCGGGACGTCTTTCTTTTCCGGAACGTAGTGCACCTGCTTGTGACCGAATTCTTTCGCCGCATTCGCGATCAGTTCGCCCGTCACTCCCTGAATCGGCTCTTCGCGCGCCGGGTAGACGTCGGTCACGATGAGCACGTCGGCGTTGAAGAATGCCCGCCCGAATTCATCGTAGAAATCCCGCGTGCGGGAGTACAGGTGCGGCTGAAATACGCACACGATGCGCCGGCGCCATCCCGCCTTGGCTCCTGCAAGCGTTGCCCTGATTTCTGTGGGATGGTGTGCATAGTCGTCGATCACGGTGATCCCGTCGAGCTCTGCTTTTACCTCCCACCGGCGAAAGACCCCGGTGAACTTCTCGATCCCCGCCTTGACCTTCGAAAACGGTATCTGCAGTTCGAGTCCGACGGCGGTCGCCGCCATCGCGTTCTGGACGTTGTGGTCGCCGGGGATCTGGAGTTCTATCTCCCCCAGTTCTTTCCCGTCACGGAGGACGGTGAACTTCGTCATGTTCTGCCGGTGCATGATGTCGACGGCCTGCAGGTCAGCCTGGCCGTTGAGCCCGTACGTGACGATTTTCTTTTTTATCTTCGGCATGATGTCCTGCAGCGCCGGCTCGTCCAGGCAGAGAACGACGAAACCGTAAAAGGGAACTTTCCCGGCGAACTGGATGAACGCGGATTTGATGTCGTCCAGATCCCGGTAACAGTCAAGGTGGTCGGTTTCCAGCGTCGTCAGCACCGCGATCGTCGGCGTGATGGAGAGGAACGATCTGTCGAATTCATCCGCTTCGACAACGATGAATTCCCCCTTGCCGAGGCGGGCGTTGGAACCCGCGAGACCGCGGAGCCGGCCCCCGACGATCACCGTGGGATCGATCCCCCCCTCCATCAGGACCAGGCTTACCATGGATGTCGTTGTGGTCTTGCCGTGCGTCCCGGCAATACCGATCCCGTATTTCAGGCGCATGACCTCCGCAAGCATCTCGGCACGCCGGATCACGGGGATTTTCCGCCGGTGAGCTTCCGCCACTTCCGGATTGTCGCTCCCGACCGCCGACGAGTATACGAGCGCGTCGACATCGGGCGCGAGGTTGCTCGCATCGTGTCCGATCTGCACACTGATGCCGAGCGACTGCAACCGTTCGGTGTTCTCGCTTGCAGCACGATCGGACCCCGTGACGGCGAACCCTTCCGCGTTGAGGATCTCGGCGATGCCGCTCATGCCAATCCCCCCGATACCGACAAAATGGAGTTTTCTGATCGATGAAAACATTTCCTTGCTACCTGTCAGTCAATCTCGGTTTTCGCCACCTGGTCTGATTCCTCTTCGGCAGATTCCCGGCGATACGGGTCATTTCCGCCACCAGATCCCGCTCACGTTCGTAACGCCCGACCCGGATCCGGAAGACACGCCGCCTCTCTTTCAGCTTGAAGACAATGACCTGGAACCGCCCCCCGGTCCGCACGCGCGGTTCGCGGCCGATGTGCATCCATTCGATTTCCGCGAAGGGGATTCGCCGCTCCTGCCACCGGTGTTTGAACACGAAGGCATCGTTCGTGATGATCAGCCGGCGGTTGCGGATGTAGTTGAGCCCCAGCGTGACGAACGACATTACCGCGAAGAAAACGATCACGTACATGATCGGATCGTTCAGCACGTAGAGGAACTCCCGTTCGATGAAGTTCCCCCGTATTCCGCCGTAGAGCACGAGCGTGACCAGGTAAATGAGCGCCTGGAGATAGTAGAAATCGAGTTTGTATTTGAATGTCTTGCCGTGTTCCATCGGTATCATCCCGCTCGTGCAAGTCGTTCCACAGCGTCCGCCAGCACACCGGCCGCCCCGGGCCTCCCCAGAAGTCGGGCGGCTTCCCCCATCGTCTTCAGCCGTTCCCTGTCGTTGATGAGTCCCCCGACGGCGGCCGGGAGGAGCCTCGCGGCATCGGCGTCAGGTATGAGGATCCCCGCTCCTGCTTCTACCATGGCTTTTGCATTTTCGGTCTGGTGATCCGCCGCGGCATGCGGATACGGGATGAGTATCGACGGTACCCCGGTCCTTGTCAGTTCGGCCAGCGACGTGGCCCCCGAACGGCACACCGCAAGATCGCACGCCGCGTACGCACACTCCATCCTTTCGATGAACGGAAACAACTTCACTCCCTGGCAGAGCTCCCCGAACGCCCGGCGGAGAGCTTCGATATCTTCCTCGCCGGTCTGCCAGAGGACCTGTATCCCCTCTCCGGCAAGAGTCCCTGCCAGCGGAGCCATCGCCGCGTTGATTGTGGCGGCGCCCCGGCTTCCACCGAAGACGAAGAGCGTCTTCTTCCCAGGGTCGAGCCCGAAGAACTGTGCCCCTTCCTCCCGCGTGACCTCTCCGAGGATCTTCCGGGTCGGATTCCCCGTAAGCCGGATGTTGTCCCTGCGACGGAGGTACATCCCCGAGCGTTCGAACGCAATGTGGACCTCATCTGCACGCGGGGCAAGCATCCGTGTCGTCGCCCCCGGAACGCTGTTTTGTTCCTGGATCAGCGTCCGTCGCCCGAGCATCTGCGCCGCGGCCACGACGGGCCCGCACACATACCCTCCGGTCCCTATCACAACGTCGGGCTTTTTCCTCCACAGGAGCAGAGCCGACTGCAGAAGCGCGACCAGCACCTTAAACGGGAACAGGACAGTTCCTGCGGAGAGTCTCCGCCGGAATCCGCTGATCCATATCGTGACAAGCGGATAACCCCGCGCAGGCACGACCCGCGATTCAATTTTTCCTTCGGTCCCCACGAACACGATATCGGCGTCAGCATGCCGGCGCCGGATCTCATCGGCGATCGCCAGGGCCGGGTAAAGATGACCGCCTGTTCCCCCGCCGGCAAATACCAGTGTCAGGGGCCGTTCGCCCATCATGCCCTTCCGGCGGCGCCACGCTGCACCGGCTCCATGGGACGTAGGCCCGCGGAAACGGCACTCAACCGGGGATGGAGGTCGGTCTGCATGGAAATGTTCAACAGCACGCCGACGGCCGCGCAGGTGATGAGCATCGCCGTTCCTCCATAGCTGACAAACGGCATGGGGAGCCCCGTGGTCGGCAGTATCCCGAGCGTGACCCCGGCGTTGATCAACGCGTACAGTGTGATGGTGCAGGTGATCCCCATGGCCAGCAACCGGCCGAGTTCGTCCCGCGCATGCCTCGCGATTTTCATCCCGCGCAGGAATATCAACAGAAAAAGAAGGACGAAAAACAGCGTGCCGATGAGTCCGTATTCCTCCCCGACGATCGAGAAGACAAAGTCACCGTACGATTCCGGCAAGAAATGGTCGCGCTGGTGACTCCCGCCCGGACCAAGGCCGAATATCCCGCCGTTGCCAAACCCGATTATCGCCTGCGTAAGCTGGTGCTTCGCCTTCTGCATCCCTTCACCGTCACCGATCCCGATGTAACTCATGATGCGCTGCATCCGGTATTCCGCGCTGATCATGTACAGGACGAGCAACGGCACGAGCGTACCGAGCGTGAGTGCGATGTGGGAGATACGGGCACGGCCGATGAAGAGCATCGTCAGACTTATGGCAAATATCATTGCCCCCATGCTGAAATTGGGCTGCGCCAGGACAAGCACCGTCACCGCGCCGATCCAGATAAGCATCGGCAGAAACCCTTTCTTGAAATCCTTCACGGTCTCCCCTTTCGCGGCCATGAGCACGCTCAGGTGAAACACGAGAGCGAACTTTGCAAAATCGGACGGCTGCAGTCCGAACCCGCCAATCGAGAGCCACCGGGTCGCCCCCTTGAATCTCCCGCCCAGAACGAGCGTCATGACAAGCAGGGCGATAGAGACAACCAGCGCCGGCTTCGTGAGCTTCCTGTATTTGTGATAGTCGACTTGCATGAACACGAAAATCGCGCCGAAACCGAGCAGGACCTTTATCGCGTGACTGCCGAGCACTTTTCCGCTTTCCCCGAGCCGGTCAAGCGCCCACGTGGAGCTGGCGCTGTAGACAACCCCGAGGCTCAGGACCATCAGCGTGAGGACCGCGAGAAAACATGCAAGATCGATGTGGTTCCTTTCCTGGCGCATGGGCGTCTCAGCGTCCGGGCGTCAGGGACATCACAACTTCCTTGAACACCCTGCCGCGGTGTTCATAGTTCTCAAACCAGTCGAATGATGCACACGCGGGAGAAAGAAGCACGATGTCGCCCGGACGTGCAAGACGCCGTGCCGCCGACACCGCTTCGCCCATCGTGGCGGCGAGTTCGACGCGCACAAGCGGCGCAAATGCCGCGCGGACCTTTTCGGCGGATTCCCCGATCGCGACAATTGCCCTGACGTTTTCCTGCACGGGGTCCCGGAGCCGCGCATAGTTGTTTCCCTTGTCTCTCCCCCCCATCAGGACGATGAGAGGCCTGTCGAAGGCCCGGAGGGCATACCAGACTGAATCGACATTTGTCGCTTTCGAATCGTTGACGTACACGATCCCGTCCAGTTCCCGCACAAATTCAAGACGATGTTCCACCCCTTTGAAATTCTTGAGTGTCGCCCTGACCGACGCCGGGGGAACTCCCATGACGATCGCTGCAAGGGACGCCGCCATGGCGTTCGCCAGGTTGTGCTCTCCCCGGATGCTGATCGCATCGGCCCGGACGATCTCGTGTCTTTTTCCCCCGGCGGCCACCGTCAGCACTCCTCCGGAGAGGAATGCCCCCTCCCCGAGGGGCTGCCGGCTACTGAAAGGGAGGAGCTGGACCGGGGGGGCGACGTCCCTCTTCACGGCCTTGGCCGTCACGTCGTCATCGGCATTG
>DASVIU010000029.1:0-9373 GCA_036386275.1 Bacteroidota bacterium
GATGTTGAAGGAGCGTGCGGCAGAGATCCGTGAATGCCGCGTCGATGAACCGGACATCCGGATTCGGATGGGGCTCGTACATCGAGCGGTTCGACGGGGTGAAGTGGGCCCAGACGGACCGGATGGGGTGGAGCACCGCGACGCGAGCCCCGATCGTCCCCCCCGTGAACATATAGTTCAGCCGTGCCGTGTAGTCCGTGTACCTCCGGAACTGCGCGGGGGGAAATTCCCCCGGTGCGGCATCCTTTTCGGGGACAGCGGCGGCAGGATACATGGAGACCAAGTCGGTGACTCCCAGTGCATAGAGGATGCCGGCGGTGCTCTGCATCCGGGCGATCGTGGCCGGCTGATGTTCCATCTGGCCGAAGAAATCGCTGATCTCGCACATCACCCGGCGCTTCCCCTGGAGCCGGGCCACCGAGCCGGCGACGTTCGGCACGAGGAAATAGAGCTGCTTCATGATCTTCTCCGGATCGGAGAGGATCATGTCGATCCCCGGGATGTCGAATTTCCGGTAGCAGGAAAAGGGGTCGCCGTCGAACACCGTCTGCCAGACAAGCGTTTCCTCCCCCAGGAGGTGGCCGCTGGACGACACCCCGCGGGCGCGGCACCACGACTGTATCTCCCCGAAATAGTTTTCAGCACAGAGATCCGCAACCACGTCGTAGAAATCGCACCGGACCTTCCTGTCGATTTCCCCGGTGTCGGCAAAGAGGCTTTCCCTGAGGGGGGTCAGGTCATACCCCTTGCGGGAGCGGAAGATCTCCGGGAGTTTCGGATGCCAGGGGATCGTCCCCGGATATTCCCTCCCCTTCGGGATGTACGCTGGGATCATCGAGGGTTCGTCCGTAAAAAAAGCTTCGACATACTCCCCGATAGGATGGAGTGCCCGTTCATACCGTTCATGCGTTACTTCGATGAACGTCGAGGCGGCGGAAGGCTCAAGGATGTTGATGTAATGACGTTTCTTGTAGAAGTTCTCGGTGGCATGGGTGGCCTCGTACAGCGGTATGACAACATACTGGACCTCCCCGTCCTTTACGCGAATGAGGCCCTGTGCTTCCGCCGCGGGGACCCGTTCCAGCACCAGCCCCCCCGCCGTACCGCTCGGGTAGCCTTCTTCGTCATATATCCACACGCGAAGTCCCATCTCGTGCGCGATCCGGACCCCGCGGCGGAGGACGTCCCACGCCCCCTCATCGCGAAGGTAGTTCTTCAGGCTGACTGTCGTCATGAGTCCCCCCGCACCCGCATCGAGAAGGTACCGCACCTTCGAGCGGATTGCCTCATCGGTCGCACCGGACCATTGCTCGAACGAGGGGATGGACTGGATAAGACGGCAGGAATCAGGAGGGGTGGCAAACCGTGTGATCATTGTCGTGCCCTGGCATGTTTCCAAATCTGTTGAAGATTCCTTTCATATGCAAACAGGGACGAAATGTGTATATTGGCATACTCTCATCCCATAACTTCCAGAGCATCCATGCGGACGGCACGACACAGATTGATCCTGGCCCTCCTCCTCCTCCCGTGCGGCGACGCCGCCGCCCAGAACTCCCGCTGGGTGGACTCCACCCTTTCAGGACTGAGCGTCGAGGAGAAGGTCGGCCAGCTCTTCGTGGCCGAACTTGTCCCACTGTTTACGAACGAGGATCACCCTGCGTACCGCTACGCGCTGGAGATGGTCCGGGAGTATCATGTCGGCACGTTCATACTGGGGGGGGGAAATATTCTCGACATACCGATGATCACGAACAAACTGCAGACCGCCTCCCGTGTCCCGCTTCTCATTAACGGCGACCTCGAAGCGGGAATGACGTACATGCACCCCTGGCGCCTGTCCCGCGGTTGGACGGAGCGGCTTCCCCGGTACATCGCGGGAGGGGGAACGCAGTTCCCCTCGCAGATGGCGATCGGCGCGACGGGCAATCCGGCCTACGCGTACGAGCTCGGCCGGATCACGGCACGGGAGGCGCGCGCGATCGGGATCCACTGGAGCAATTCACCGGTCGCCGACGTCAACAACAACGCGGAGAATCCCATCATCAATACCCGCTCGTACGGCGAAGACCCGGCGCTCGTCGCATCGATGGTGGAGGCGTACGTCCGGGGGGCACAGTCGGAGCGGATGATCGCGACGCTGAAGCATTTCCCCGGGCACGGCGATACGCGGGAAGATTCGCACATGGAGCTCCCCTCGCTTCCGTTCTCTTTGCAGCGCCTGGATTCCGTGGAACTGGTTCCCTTCCGGGCGGGGATCGCGGCCGGCGCGCGCGCAGTCATGACATCCCACCTCGCGCTCCCGGAGATCGATCCGTCGGGTCGCCCCGCGACCCTTTCACGCCCTGTCATCACGGGGATACTCAGGACGCGGCTCGGGTTCGAAGGGATCGTCGTGACCGACGGGATGCGCATGCAGGGGATCACCGATCATTTCTCTTCGGCGGAGGCCGCGATCAATGTGATCGATGCGGGGGCTGACGCGATACTCGCCATCGCCGATATCGACAGCGCCTTCAAAGGGGTCGTCGCCGCCGTCCGCGCGGGACGCATTTCCACGGAGCGCCTTGACACGTCCGTGAGGAGGATTCTCGCGGCCAAAGAGTGGGTGGGACTTGCCGCGAAGCGGACAGTGCCGGTCGATTCAGTTTTCAGGATCGTCGGTGCCGGGGAGTTCCGCCGGAAGGCCGAGGAGATCTCCGACGCCTCCGTAACGCTCCTGAGGAATGCGGGAAACGTCATCCCATTGAAGAAGACCGCGGTCGTCACACTGGTCACTGTATCGGAAGACCCCCAACCAGGGCTGGGGATCGAGCTTCTGGAGGGGGTGGAGCCCTTCGTCCGGTCCGCATCTCTCGTCCGTGTCTCCAATGAAACCGGGAGTGAGCGGTTCAGGGAGATCATCGCCTCCGCCGGAAAATCCGATGTCCTCCTTGTCGGCGTCTATCTCTCTGTGGTGGCATGGAAAGGGGACCACCGTTTTTCGAAGCCTCTGGAAGATTTCCTGGGTACCCTCGGCCGGTCCCCCGTGCCGGTCATCGCCGTGGCATTCGGAGATCCCTATGTCCTGGGGAAACTCCCTCTCACGCAGGTGGTGATGACCCCCTTCAACGGGACTATTCTCGCCGAGAGTTCGGTGGCCAGGGCGATCACGGGGAAGATAAGGATCGCGGGGAAAACCCCGGTGACGGTCCCCGGCCGTTACAGGCGGGGCGAAGGGATCGTGATGGAGGTTCGGCGGAGCGGAAACTGAAAGCGCCGCAGTACATCCGGCCCCGGAGCGGATGAGTTGCAAAGAACCCGGGCGTCCTCCCGCATCACCAGCCCGACGGCTCTTTCGCGCCCTTGACCCGCTCGAACTCGTAGACGGTGCTGTTGTCCTTCCCCTCGATTCGCAGCGTCCATTCCTGGCTGAAGTAATCCTTGTCTTTGAATGTCAGCCTGAGGTCGTGCATCTTCGCGTCCCGCTCCGACTTCACATTGGTGGCATCGACGTACCCGTACACAAGCATATTCTCGCTACTCTTTGATCCGTCGAGCTTCATCCTGGGCTGGTTCCCCATCGAGCAATAGTGGGTGAGCACCGTGCGCCCGTTGTCCAGCGTGTAGACCGTCACCATGTTTTCCTTTGTGGCCCCGATGTCGAGGGATTCCATGATCGCCGTGCTGTCGGCAACGTACGTGTAGGTCACGTCCACGCTTTTACCGGGGGCATCCCTTCCTTTCCAGCTTCCCAGGAGCGACTTCATCTTCTCCAGTCCCGCCCCCGCATTGTTCAGGGAGGACCGCTCCAGGGAAGCCGTTTCCACGGAATCCTTCCCCCCCTTCCGTACAGTCCACGATTCCGTGTGGAATTCATTAGAACCGGGATTCGAGGACAAGGATATACGTCCTGGGAGGCATGACATTCCCGATCAGTTCTACGTAGTTGTGCTGGAAGAGGTTATTGACGTTCAATGAGACCGACAGCGGGATCCCGGTGAACGACAGATCGGCACCGACCCGGATGTCCGTCACGTAAATCGGGACACGCTGATCTCCGTCCGGGATGACGCCGGCATCCACGAGCTCATCGTCGATCCTTTCAATCCTGCTGACAAATCTGAAATCGGCCGACGCGCTCAGCCATCCGAACCTTCCGCGAACGTCGCCGTGGAGAACATGCCGCGGGCGATACTTCAGTATATCGTTGTGGGTCAGGTCCTCGGGATACACATAGGTGTACCCGAGATCGCACACAACACCCCCGTCGAAAAGCCTGGCCTGACACGACGTTTCAAAACCCTGGACGCGTGCCTTTGTTACGTTTCTCCACTGGACCTGGAGGTCGGGGCCCACGACAAAAAGCCCGGGTTCGATAAGGTTGTCAATATCCGAGCGGAATACCGCAAGGTCGATCGATCCGATGTCGCCCAGAGTTTGCGACACCCCGACTTCGTACGACTTGCTCCGTTCCGGCTTCAGGTCTTTGTTCGGGACGGCAAGCAGCCCGGTGGACCCCGCCTCCACGAACGCCTCGGGAAGGGAGGGGACTCTGAATCCTTCCCCGTACGAAGCCCGGAGCGCAGTCCCTGCGACCGGGCGGTACAGGAGGGCGGCCTTCGGATTGATCTGTCCCCCTTCCCCGGTGAGCACCACGGACTGGACGTCAAACCGCGCACCGAGAGTCAGCGTGATCTCTCTCAACACTGTAGCTTCGTCCTGAGCGAAAAGCGCGAGCCCGCCGATCCGGCGGTCCCCGAACATCCCCCCTCCGATCAGGTCGATGTTCCCGTCCACCCCGCAGGTCAGCGTCTGGGATCCGCCGGGGAGGATCGTTGAGAGAGCCTCGACGCGGACGCCGTCCGAGAGCGACTCGGTCCGTTCCGGATCGCCGCTCTGCTGGAATCCCCAGTCATTGTGGTACCACATCGCTTTGACTGTGAAGAGGAAATGGTCCGATAGAGCGGTGTTGTACAGGCCGCTCAGGAAGTAGCGTGTGGACTTGATGTTGTCACTCTGGTGGCGCAGGGGGGGGACGAGGGCCGAATCGACGTTTCGCCAGTACAGGAATTGTCCCATGTACTGGTACGCCAGCCCGAATGTGAGCGTGACTGAGCCTGTCGAAGAAAAGTCCTCCCGCGTCTTCATGAGAAAATTGTATCGCCGCCGGTAGTCGTTCTGGCGGTAGCCGTCGTCGATCTGCCGCGAAAAGAAGAGTGACACGCCGAGATCCCCCACCCTCCGCATGTGGCTGAATGACTGGCCGTTGAAATAGCGGGATTTATCAGACCAGTTCCACTGGTCGTACGCGGGCTTGTTGTACAACCCTCCGTATGTCCTCACGATCGTTTCCGGCGTCTCCGGAATCGGCTTTGTGATGATATTGACAACCCCCCCCAGTGCATTCGACCCGTAGAGGGCCGAACTGGCTCCCTTGACCACCTCGATCCGATCGACCTGCCCCATCGGGACCGATTCGAAGTTCAGCTCCCCGGTATCTCCGGCGAGGAACGGGATGCCGTCCAGAAGCATGAGCACGCGGCTCCCGGCGCCGAGACTGTACCCGCTCGATCCGCGGATGTTCACCTGCGTCCCCGTCATGTTGACGCCGGGGATGTAGCGGAGCGCGTCTTCCAGCGATGTGGAGTTGCGCTGAGCGATCTCCGCCGCATCCAGCACCGAGATGCTCACGGGGACGTCCTGGAGTGACTGTTCCCGCTTCCCCGCCGTCACGACAACCTGTTCGGTCTGGATTGCACTCCCGGTCATCGCAACGTCGAGCACCGTCTCCTTCCCCTCTTCCACGATCACATCCGTCCGGATCTCACGCAGGTAACCGACGAGCGAAAAGACCAGCGTCGCCTTCCCCGCGGGGACGTCCGGAATGCGGTACTCACCCCGGAGGCCGGTGATCGTCCCGCGCACCGTCCCCTGGAGCCGGACGTTCACGCCTGAAAGGAATCCCCCTTCCCCCCCGGCCTTCACGCGTCCCGCGACGGAGCCTCCGCCGGCGGAGGCAGATGAGCGGAACGACACGAATGACAGAAGCACGAGGACCACGGTTCTCATCGCCATGGCTTCGGGGGAGGGTTGTGAAAGTCCACCTGCATATCGATCCCCGGGGTGAGGTGGTGCAGGATGACACGTACGGGGGCGGGGATGAATGAGCCGGCGGCGGCCGGGTACACACCGACCGGCCTCCAGTCGGCCAGAACGTTCGGGCCGAATTGTTGTGCGACAATAACGTATTCGTAGCTCCTGACCTGCAGGTTCGTCCCGTCGGCGGTGGTGAAGGTGTACGGCAGGCTGTCGACAAACGCCGGGAATTTCGTGCCTATCGCGGGATAGACCGCACCGTGCCCCGCCAGGAGTGTGGCAAGTATGCCCGCACTGTCGCTCGGGTAGGTCTCGAAGACGACGATGCGCATGTCATGAACGCTGTCGGCCGAAGGCCAGTTCTTGAATCGGATCATGCCGCTGAAACCCGAAGCTCCCGCAAGGGGTCCCAGCTCGGAATCACACCCCGCGCTCAAGAGCAGGAGTGCTCCAAAGAGGATTCCGCTCAACCTCCACCGGACCATGTGTGCCCCCCACAGTGTCACGCAGCTTCGATTTCTGCAGTTCCGGGCACCGCCAGGCGCATCCGGGTGAACGCGAGTTCGCACGAAAACAGCATCACTCGAAGGAACGACCTGCACCAGACGAACGCCTGTTGCACGATGAACACGAGGATGACCTTCGGTCCGGAATTCATCTCCAGGAGACCCGACAGTAGAAGGTACAGTGCGAACAGGCACACGGTGAGCGAGGCGACCATGACATGAAGAGCGATCGCTCCCCACGCGTTTCTTCCGAGGAACGCGAACGACCACCCGAGAGTCCTTACCATCGACCTGGAATCCGAGCGTACCGTCAGCACCCGTGCGTAGTCTGAAGCCATCACGACGAGGATGAGCAACACGATGAGTGCAAGGGCTGCGGCGGCGGTTCCTTCAATCAGGGGGATCTCGGATGTGTTATTCCGGCTCAACGCCCCGAGGACCGGTCCCGCACCCGCAATGAGTGCCATCCCGGCCAGCCCCGTGATTATCCCCGTCAGGACGAGGAGCCTCAGAAACCTGAACGCGAATGTCCCGCACCCCGCGAAGAATGCGCGAAGTGAGAAGGGCGCACCGCTCCCGAGCGCCGCCAGAACGCCGCCGGAGCTTACGGCATTGAGTGCCACCGAGAGAAGGGTCATGAACAGTACGACCTGCCAGAGCGCCCCGATCGCCTCGCCCCGCGTGCGCAGAAAATCGTAAAACAGCGTCATGTCAAAATCCTTCAGCAGGGGTCCCAGAGCACCTGCATTGGCGGGACTCGCGACGAACCCCCTGAACGCCATGGCGATCACTGACGCAAAGAGGAGGTTCATCCCGTAGAGTGTCGTCACGAGCGGAACGTTTCTGTATGTTTCGCGGAAAGCCCCGCGGAAGACACCGAGTGTGGTCATGATGAATCCTTTGCGTCAGGCGATCGTGGCGGCGAGGAGGAATATGTTCTGGACCCAGAAGAGAATCTTCACGGCATACTTCCAGGCAGGACCGACGGGAGCCGGGACGGTCCTGACGTTGTTGATCAGGTTCACGTCCAACGGGATCCTCCGGCCGGGGTCGACGCCCGCGCGGACAACTTTCCCTCCGTACCGGAACTGCGCGGTCTTCCCGCGGCCGTCCCATTCTTCCCTGACTTCGCGCCCATCGTCGAAACTGACGGCAACAACGACCGGGAGGCGGACGTCGCCCCGCCGTCCCACGGTGACGACGGATTCGAACACCTCAGGCGAGCCGGGCTTCCCCTCCCCCGCGTGCGATTGAGCCGTGTCCGCGTCCAGTATCCCTCCCGGCGGGGTTACCCGGTTGACGGCAATCGACGTCACCTCGAAATCGCAGACCCCGGTGCCGTACAGGACCTGGTCAAAGAACCAGTTCATATCCCCTCCGAATCTGTTCCCGCAGATCACGGGGACAACGGCGTTCACCACCGCGACGAAATCCTTTCCGCATGGATGCCTGAACTTCCACCGGCGGAAGTATGTCTTCATGACGGAGTCCATGGCGGCCCGGCCGATCAATCCTTCGAGCGTCGACAGGACCATTGCCGTCTTCCCGTATGTGAGCGGGCTGTAGGAACCCGCCGGGAACTTCCATGCCGGTGTCGTGACCGGCGCGATCCCCGGATCATTCATGCTTGTATACATGATCCGGCTGAACTCCAGATCGCCGAAATGAAAGCCACAAAGGTCCGCGAGGGAGGTCTTCGCACCGTAGAGCGAATCCATGATCCTCGTCTCATAGTACTGCGTGAATCCCTCGTCCATCCATGCTTCTTCGAATTCGTTGGTTGCCACCATCCCGTAAAAATACTGATGTGCAAATTCGTGTATCGTGACGAGCTCGGGGAACCTGACCCCCAGAGGCATGAGGCTGAATGTCTCAACGGTGATGAGCTCCGGGTACTCTATCCCTCCGGCCCCCTCCGCCCCCCACGCCGGGTCGACGATTGTCAGGTCGGAATAGGGATACGGTCCCACGCGGGCGTCAAGGTACCCGAGTGCCTCTCTGGCTGACCCCAGAAACCGCCGGGCCTGGCCGGCATGCTGCGGCTGAAGCAGCGCGTGGATCGACACATGCCGCCACGTGTCGGTCGCTTCGACGTACAGGGGTGAGGCTGTCCATGCAAAATCATGGACGTCGGCGGCGTGATAGGTATAGGTGACGGTGCTGTCCGGGTTTCTCCTTTCGCCCCGGCGCTCCCCCGTTGCACCGACGATGAAGTGGCCGGGGACTGTCATGTTCACGTCATAGGCGCCGAAATCCGCATAGAATTCAGTCGAAGAGTGAAACTGGTGGCAATTCCATCCCCCCACAGTCGCGAAGCGGGTCCCGGCCGGTTCGTAGACGCCGACTTTCGGGAACCATTGTCCCACCATGAAAAAATCTCCGGAGTATCCTGTCCGCGCAAAGATACGCGGAAGCTGGGCGTGGAATTTCAACGTCAGCGTGACACTCCCCCCGGGGGGGACGGGCACCGGTAGCGGCACCCGCATGACCGTCCGGTCCTTCGCGTTGCCGTCGTCGGGACTGATGAATGTGCAACGCTCCTTCAGCTCGGTTCCGTTTTCCAGCCTGAGAGAGAGGAGATCGATCCATCCCCACCCCCCCTCGCGCAGGGCCATGCCTCGTCTGCCTCCCGACTCCCGCATGAACGTCGATTCCGTGTTCCTGAAGGCGTTCAGGTACATGTGGAATTGAAGCTCCTGCACTGCGCCGGAAGAGGTGTTGCGCCAGGTGAGCCGCTCCGACCCCGAGAGCGTTTTCTCCCTCCCGCCGAGCGTTACGTCGATCGCATA
>DASVIU010000030.1:0-4103 GCA_036386275.1 Bacteroidota bacterium
ACAGGCTCCGGCCCGCTGATCGTCCCGTTGTAGATGTCGGTGTTCCAGTTCCCGCGATAACGGGGGTTTCCCGGGTGGTCCGTCTTGTAGGAAAACGCCCCGCTGTATTTGTCGGCCCCTTCCCGGGTCGTGATGTTCACGATCCCGGATGTCGCCTGTCCGTATTCGGCGTTATACCCCCCCGTGATGACCTCCGCATCCTGTATCGATTCAGGACTGAGCTGGAGACCGAACCCTGTCCCCGCCAGAGGGTCCTGCACGGAGATGCCGTCCACGAGGTAAGCATTTTCGGAGGCGCGTCCCCCCCGGATGTGAATCTCGTTGTCCGCAAGAACAACGCCCGGCTGGAGCGAGACCAGTCCCTGAACGTCCTGCACGGCCGCCGCCTGAATGTCGGCCTGCTCGATGTTCCGCCTGCTCGATGTTTCCTCGATATCAAAGAGAGGCTTCTCACCCACCACCACGACCTCCTGCCCGACCGCGAGTATCTTCTCTTCCATTCTTGCACGGATCGTCGCCGTCCCTCCCGCCACCACGTTGACGTTTGTGAACTGGACGGTCTTGTAGCCGAGAAGTGAGACCTCCAGGACGTAAACCCCCGGATTCACACGCTCGATACTGACGTTCCCGTCGATGTCGCTTGACCCGCCGTAGTAGGTCCCCTTCACTGTCACGTTCGCCCCCGGTAGTCCTTCTCCGGTCTTCGCATCCACGACCTTCCCCTGTATGCGTCCCTTGTCCGGAGTCTGCACGGCCTGGGCAAAGCCGGGAGAGTGCACCAGCAGCGCGGAGAGGAGAAGAAGTATGGGGATCGCCGGGCGCATCAGAATCTGGCCCTGTTGACTTTATGGAGAAGGTTGAATTCCTGCGTGAACACCCTGTCGAAAAACGCCTGGAGCCCCAGAGGATTGCCACGGGCCGTGTTGTCAAGCAGGTGGAGCGGAAGTCCGACAAAGACAATCGTCCTTTGCCCGTCCACCGCCGCGATATTCGGCATGCCGATGTACCGGGGGGGCACATTGGCGGTGTCGGGCTGGAGGTGATAGAGATACCGGGCATCGGAACGCCTGTATATCGGCCGCATAAACACAAAGTGGAACGGCGCCCCGCCGTTCTGTATAAACGCCAGCTGCGGGTAGACCGCCCCCGCACCTGAGCTGTCCGGGAAGACCTGGTAGTTGACGGGAATCCGTGTATCGCCGGGGGCGGGACGCGGCGTGAACGGTGCACTGCTTATGCTGTCGATGGGCGCAAAGTCCTTGAATGCGGCCCGGGGATCGAGGCGGCTCTGGAATGTCGTCGAGAAGAGGACCTTCCCCCCGTTCTGCATGTACGTGAAGAGAGAAAGCTGGGCGGTCGCAAGGCTGGGGAACTGGTCGGTGTACCAGAATATGTAGTCGTAAAGGAGGAACGTCTGTATCAGCGCGGGGTCGACAAAAGGAGGCGTGAAGGGCCCGGCCTTCCCGTTGTTCTTGTCGGCCGCCGACAAACCTGCACCGATGTTTATCATGTCCACCTGTGCGAACTGACCCCCGGGGATATTCGCGAGGTTATGAAGATACGTCGAGAGCGCCAGATCGCCGTCCGAGTTGATGTAATCGTTGACGATGAGCAGCCTTCCGCGCGGCCTTCTGACGAACCACCTGTCGGTTCCCGAAGGCATCGTGATCGCGGGGCTGTATGCACCCGCCACGTCTTTGACCTGAACGAAGAGGACGTTCGTCGCGTCAAGCCTGAGGCCGGGAATCTGGCCGATCAGTCGCCGGGAGAGGAACGAGCCGCCGTACACATCGGCCTGCACCTGCACCCCGGCCTGCGGAGCGGCCGCGTCGCTCCTTGTCCGCGGGACCACGAGCGTGACGATCGTATCACGGAGAGAGAGCGTGAGCCAGTTTGCCGGGTTGCTCGTGTCGTTCAGCGCTATGCGGTACGACCGGAGCGTGTTGTTCCCGTCGGGATCGCTCGATGTCCAGGAAAACGTCACCGCGGTGAACGTGGTATCCGGCTGCTTCTGGGGGACCGTCGGGTCCGTCGGGTTCGGCACGAAACTGACCGACGGGGGGGAATTCAGTACCGGGAATGTGAGCGTGATGCCGGCGGGATCCATCGCAGCGGAGAGCCCGTCGAGGCGCATGTCACCGCTGTCAAACATACCGTTGTCGTTCAGGTCCCAGTACGGGAAGGGCGAAATGCGGACCGCGGCGCGTTCCGGAAGCCCGCCAAACGAGTTGTCCACCGCGCGCACGGTGACCGCGAAGCGCCGGAACGCTGTGTCCAGCGGAAAAAGTATCGTCGTGTCGGTCGCCACCGTCCAGACGTACCGCATCGTGTCGGGTGAGGAGGGCGATGTCACGGGGAGCGCAACGATCCGGAAACCGAACAGATAACCGCGGACCACGCCGTCCGGGTCCTCCCCCCACCAGTGGAGCTGCTCTTTGCTGACACCGGCGCGGATCTCAGTCTGGGGGTAGAGCCAGAGTGCGGTCTTCGGCGTTTTGTTCGCCAGAGGGGCATCGACAAGATGCTCCCTGCAGCTCAGGAAGTTGCAGAGGAGGAGGAGAACAAGGGGGTATGTGAGGTGCTTATGTGGCAATGTATACCAGATTGCTTCGCTATGCTCGCAATGACACCACGTTTACCAGATTGCTTCGCTTCGCTCGCAATGACAGAGGGCGTCGGATTGCTTCGGGGCACGCCAAAGGCGTGTCCCTCGCAATGACACTGTGCCTGCTGGATTGCTTCGGGGGGCATGGCGCCGCAGGCGCCATGCCCCCCTCGCAATGACGGGGGAGCGTCACTTCAGCAACATCATCTTGCGGACCTGGACAAACGACCCGGCCTGCAGTCGGTAGAAGTAGACGCCTGTGGAGAGCCCCGCACCTTCGAAGCGGACGGAGTAGTTCCCCGCGGGCTGCATCCCGTCCATGAGCGTGTTCACTTCCTGCCCCAGGATGTTATAAACCTTCAGGCTGACAATTCCCGCCGCGGGCATCCTGAACCCGATGACCGTCGAAGGGTTGAAGGGATTGGGGTAATTCTGCTCGAGCGCATATTTCACGGGGAGCGCGCCGCCCGCGAAGCCGCCGATGCCGGTGATGGTGCCGAAATCCGCATCGGTGCGCGGTACGAGCTTGTACCGGTTCACGCTGAAATGGAGGATCCCTGTCAGTGTGGAGATCTTGTCGCCGACCTTGAGGACTTTCCATGTCGGGTGGGTGGACGTGTCAGCCGCAATATTGGTATACGAGTTCCGGCCGTCACGGTGCACCCAGACCGCACCGGTGCCGTCATTGATCTCGTACCATGTGGCGTCGGAAAAGTACGGGGCGAGATTCGTCACTTTGGGGTTCGTGAATTTCACGAGCATCCCCTCGTACGGTTCGGCATTGACGTTCCCGCTTGCCACGCTCGATCCGAACACACTTGTCGCCTTCGACACGGCGGCGGGAATGGGATTCCCCGAGGTGCGAACGATCGGACCGGTGATGCCAGAGATCCTCGTCGTCACCCTCTGGCTGAAGCTGGACCATTCTTCGACCCTGCCTGTGACTGTGACGCTGTCACCGCGGTGGAGCTTGTACATCGTCGAGTCGCCGACAATCCAGATCCCGCTCCAGGGAGCATTCGTGGACTGCATGTACCAGGGGTAGACTCCGCCCACGGTGCTTGCCGGGTTCCCGTTCAGATATATGTCGCTCGTATCGGCTGTGACGATACCCGATACTGTGACTGTCGCTCCTGATGTGACGGTGTCAGCCGCATACGGGCTGTAGCCGTTCGAGAAGGGGGTGTACTGTATGTCCCTGATCGTGAACGCCCGGTTCATGGACTCGTAGAAGAAGAATCCGGTGGACGTGTCGGTGCCGCTGCTCGATGAATAGCTGACGAGAGGCGTCACCTTCCCCGCGTGATCGTACGCCCTCATGTAGTAGCGGACGAACGTCGAATCAGGGGCGGGGGGGATGACTGCCGACCATGTGCTGTCAGTGCCGGGTGTCGTCATTTGCTTGGCGACAAACGCGCTGCTGTTGAACCTGTAGAAGAGCCTCACAGAATCGATCGCGGCGCCACCTGTTTGCTGGTACGCTCGAACAGTGATACGC
>DASVIU010000031.1:0-2309 GCA_036386275.1 Bacteroidota bacterium
GATCTGGGACTCTGTCCGTACGAACAAGAGGACAAAAAGCCCGAATACCACCGAGTTCAGAAGCCGGGACATCATCACGCCGCGGAAGTCTTCCTTCCCCTGGAAGAGCCAGTCAAGCGACAGCGCCATCGGGATGAGGGACAAGGCATAGAGAACGATCACGTCCCGCGTCGGGTCCGGGATCCCGCCCAGCGTTACGACGGCATACGTCAGGCAAACAAGGAGCGGTGCCAGGACGAGACGCATTGACAGTATGGCCCCGGCCCTCGTCTGCATCCCCCCGTCCGAGGCGGCAGCATTGCGGGTTTCGACCATCTGTATCCCCGGGCTTCCGAGCAGCGAGAGATACCCGAGGACAGCCATTCCGATGTTGATGATCCCGAATGAGGCGGGGGCAAGCACGCGGGCGAGGTAGAGCGTGACAAGAAAACCGACAGCCCTTCCGCCGACGTCGCCTGCAAGTATTGCGAGCATATTACTCACCGGCTTTTTCATCCCGCAAGCCCGCCGATCAATTTCATGAGTCCCTGTTCCCGCCGTTCGAGCGTGAAGCGAGAAGCGATGGACTCCCTCCCACCGAGCCCCCCGGCTGGGGGACCGGCCATGGCCTCCGCGATCGCAGCCGCCAACGTCCCGGGTTCTCCCCACGGGACGAGAAATCCGTGACCGAAAACGGGCGTGCGCATCCCGCCGACATCCGTACAGACAGGGACACACCCGCAGAGCATCGCCTCACACACCGAACCCGGAAGTCCCTCAAGCCGGGAAGGCTGGCAATATACTCTTGATCCGCGGTAAAGGGCAAGAAGCTCTTCCCGGGAGACCCTCCCCCTTATCTCAATATTGGCGGGCGCCCGCGCACGGAGCAGGCTCGCGAGCGGTTCCGGTATTCCGATGAGCAGGAATTTCGTACCGGGGAGGCAACGCGCAGTGTCAAGGAGCAGATCCACTCCCTTGACGCGCATTCTCGCCTCACTGTCGCAGACAGCGACGGTGAGGACGGAATTCGTCCTCTCTCCGCCGGGAGACCAGAACGTTGAATCGTAGCCCGTCGGGAGATATTCGATGTTCCGTCCGTCATAGCCCGCCCGGCGGATCGCCTCTTCTTTCAAGAACGGATCGACGGCCAGGACCAGGTCAGCCTTCTTCAGGGCATACGAGACAAGGCGGGACTTCCACGGGGAGACCCAGATCCCGTAACCGATTTCATCAATCCCGGCGACATCGGCCCCCCCGATCGCGATCACCGACCGGCGGTGGAAAGCACTGGCAGATGCCACGGCGGCCGCAGCATATGTAGAAGCAAACCAGGTGTAGACAATGTCGCTCCTTCGCACACCGCGGACGATGGCAGAAAGCGCTCCCGCGCCACGAACCATCAAATGCTCGACTTCCCAATGTTTCCGAAGGATATTCAAATCTTCAGTAATGAAGGGAGTGACGAAGGTCGATGTTACAAGAATCCTCAATCTCGACAAGCGTGCACCGGGGTGGTGTCTGGTCAACGGGGATTTGAAAAGATACTCCAAAGGGTGTCCACAATCAACCTGTCCGCGGCAAATCGCCGCGGCTCAGGAAAGAGGGACACGATCGAACGCGTGAATGCGGTGCAGGTCAACCGTCATCGTCCCGTCAGGCTTCTGCCCGAACACATCGGCGAACTTCGCGCCCCACACCACCTCGTCCGCCTTGTATGAGGATCGCGAGTTGACGGTCTGAGAAAACGTTTCGTCGGTCGCCGAGATGAGGACAAGTACCTCCGACTCCGCGGCGCGGAACTCCTCTACCGTCTGTCCGTGAAGCGGGCTCTTCCGGTCTATCGGATGCACGACCGTCCAGGTGAGAGGAAAAAATGTCACCTCGTCCCGTTCGAGGGAAAGCCGGTGGAACCGCCGGACAGTGGTCTTCCCATTCTTTTCAAATCTGCTGAGGAGTACCTGCACCCCCACCTGAATCAACTGGCTGTTCCTCTCGTTCGCAATACGGAACATCAGCCCGTTTATTCCGCGGTACGGGGCAATGATTGCCTGCCGGCTGTACAGAACCCGCGCATCAGGCCGGGAGAACCGGGCGAACATCAGGCTCGTCGCCAGCGCGAAGGCGAGCAGGCCGGTCAGGGCCTCGACGCTGGCAAGGACATTCGCCATCGTGCTGAGAGGAGCAATCCGGCCGTAACCGATCGTCGTCGATGTCTGCACGCTGAAGAAGAAGTCGTCCAGGAAGCGGGCTTCACCAGACTTTTCCTCCGCGCCGGCCAGCGATCCGGGCCCGCAGGTGTAGTACGCCGCGGCAAACATGATATTGAAAAG
>DASVIU010000032.1:0-21897 GCA_036386275.1 Bacteroidota bacterium
AGAATCCCTCTCCGGTTGCTCCCCAGGCCGACCCAAAGTATACCGAAGGTGTCCGTCAGTTCAATCAGAAGGAGTTCAGAAACGCCCTGGATCAGTTCAGGGCCGTGTCGGAGAATTCCCCGCAACACGCGCAGGCTCTCAAATACATCGACAGAGCGCAAACCGAGCTGCAGAAGCTCGAGACAGCGCAGAAGAAAGACCGTATCTCCGGATCATTTGCGGCGGGCGTCGAGTTTTTCAAGCGGGATGATCTGAACAGGGCTGAAGAACAATTCAAGAATGTGCTCGAACTGGATCCCGCGCACGCGGGAGCCGGTAGATACCTGAAGCGTATAGAGACCCAGAGGCAGAAACTTGCCGCTGCGGCGGCGGTGCATCCCAAAGAGATCCCGGCGCCGGCACTGCAGGAGCCTGCCGCCACAGGAGGAGCACCCGCCCCCGACACGGCCGGGTCGGGGTTGTTCAGGGACGCGGTGGCCCTGTTCAATGACGGGAAAATCGGCCAGGCGAAAGCCAGATTCCACAGCCTGGAGACCATTGCTCCCTCCTACCCGGGGCTCGCCGATTACCTGGGGCATATCAGCACTGTCGAGGACAATGTGCATCAGGGGATTGCTGCGTACTTCGAGGGGGAGTACAGGGAAGCGATCGAGAAGCTGGGTTCTTCGTCGAAGAACGGGAACGACAACCCTCATGTCTATGCGTTTCTTGCCTGTTCCTACGCTGCAGAGTACCTGCTCGCGGGGGCGGAGAACGGGAATCTGAAGAAGGAAGCTGTCGACGCGTTCGGCAAAGTGAAAGGGATCGATCCCCGCTACCAGCTCGATGCGAGACTGATATCCCCGGGAATCATCGCACTGCTGACAGGAGAATGATCCTTCCGTGAGCCCGTCCCCCCGGTCCGCCTCGAATCCGAAGAACCGTCGTCTTCCTGTTTCCCGCTTTTCCCTCGTGCTCGGTGGCGGGGGTGCGAGAGGACTCGCGCATATCGGCGTCCTCAAAGTCCTGGAACGGGAGGGGTTACGTCCCGGTCTCATCGTGGGAACCAGCATGGGGGCGATCGTGGGAGGGATGTATGCACAGTGCGCGAACGCGGGGATCGTGGAGGAGCGGATCACGCGGCTGATCAGGAGTAAGCCGTTCCGGAGAATTGTCCTTGATGCGTTCGCACACGAGGGGGCTCCGGACAGCCTCGGAACGGTCAATGCCCTGTACGGCCGGATGAGGCGCGGGTACGGCATCCTGAGATCCGTCTGGTCGCCGGGAATCGTGCAGGCGCCTGTCCTTATCGATTTTCTCTCGCATCTTCTTGATGACGCCCCGATCAGGCAATGCGTCATCCCGTTTGCCGCGGTCTCCTGCGACCTGCTCACGGGGAGCGATGTCGTCTGCAGGACCGGGCCGATGCTGATAGCGGTCGCGGCGAGCTCGGCGATCCCGGGCGTCGTCTCACCCGTCAGGCTGAAAGGGAGATGGCTTGTCGATGGGGCCCCGACAAGCATGGTCCCCGTCGATGTCGCACTTCAGCTCTCGCGTCTCCCTGTGGTCGCGGTGACCGTGACCCGGTCTGTCAGGGGGACAAGGACGATGACGAATGCGATCGATGTGGTGCTCCGTGCGGGGACAATCGCCCGCATGCGTCTTGCAGAATACAACCTCAAGAACGCCGCGGTCGTCCTGCGTCCCAGAGTGGGATCGTACGGGTGGGCAGAGTTTCAGTCTATAAGCAGGCTCGTTGCGGAAGGGGAACGCGTTGCCGAGAAAGCGCTTCGCGGTATCAGGGGACTCTGATGCAGCCTCTGCCGGGTTTCGTGTCCCTTCAGTCCGTCGCCTGCTTCCATCCTGTGAATATCGAGACGAAATTTGACCAGCCGGCGATGATCACCATGAGTATGTGGCCTGCGAAGAAGAAGACGAACCCGGCCGTGAATATGAAATGCCAGATCCGGGCGGTGTCATAGCCGCCGAAGAGTGAGGCGAGCGGGGCGAACTGCACGGGCCAGTAGAGGGACATCCCGGTCAGGGCCGAGCCCAGCCCGGCGAGTGGGATCGACGTGTAGGCGAGCTTCTGGAGCGGGTTGTATTTTCCGGCGGGGGGATGCTCCCGGCGGATCCTGAGATAGTACTGTATCATCGGCTTCACCCCGGAAACATCCTTCCCGCGGAACAGGGTCGTCTGCCTGCCGTGCCTGCTCAACACGTTGTACAGGACCCACGCCGCGCCGTTGACCGCAAAGAGCCACATACCGAGAAAATGCCACATGCGCGCCCCCGCGAGCCATCCTCCGAGAGTCAGGAACCCGGGCATGCTGAAATTCCAGAGCGGGGATGCGTTGTAGATCCTCAGGCCGCTCGTGATCATGATCGCCAGCGCGATGAAATTGACCCAGTGCGTCAGGCGGATCAGGAGCGGATGCTGGTACTCTCTTTTTCCCCTGCTCATTCAGATCCCCGCGAACCAGTCATATCCCTGGTCTTCCCAGTACCCCCCGGTGTTCTCGTTCGTGACGATGAGCTTCCTGATCCATTTTGCACTCTTGTATCCGAGTTTTGTGGGCATGACGATACGCACGGGTGCGCCGTGGGGGAGAGTCAGAGGCTTGTCATACGCTTCGTAACAGAGGAGCGTCTGCGGATGGAGGGCGCTCGGCATGTCGTACGACGTCGTGTAGTCGTCGGCGGATTCGACGGAAAGATACTTCGCGCCGGGGTCGGCTCCCGCCATGCGAAGGAACTCACCAAGGGGGGTTCCCCCCCAGCGGGGGACCATGCTCCACCCTTCGACACAGACGTGGCGCGTGTTCATGACCCGTTTCGGGAGCGCCGCGATGTGTGCGAGAGTGTATGTCCCGGGGCGGGCGACAAGTCCCTCCACTGCCAGAGTCCATGTGGCGGGATCGATGTCGGGAGGGTCATCGTCTTTGCCGTTGACGCGGAATCCGTCTTCGGGCGTCAACTCTGAAGCGGAGTATTCGGTGCTGAGGCGGGAGCTGTCGAAGACTTTCGACTGGAACCAGTCGTTGAATTTCTGAAACGATCTGAGGAACGATTCGGTCCGTCCCTCCGGCGTCATGTCGCAGCCGGCGAGGAGAACAAGGGGGGAGAGTTTCAGGACACTCCTCCGTGTGAGCCTGCCGCCGGTCTCTCCTTCGCCTGTGCTCCTGCTTTCTGTGTCGTCGGCCATGTGGTTCTCTCCGGTTGAGACTCTCAAAGAACTTGCCAGGGGGGAACTGGTGTGGGGTTCTCCGCACCCGTAACTTTACTCAGAATTCCCGGATTTGTCAACCCCCCCCGATTGTTGCTCATTCGCCTCAACCTCCGTACATTATGCTTCCGGGACATCGGAATGGAGTAAGATATTGTACGACTGAAAGGAGCACACTGTGGCAAAGTATCACTTTGGAGTTGTCGGACTCGGCGTGATGGGGCAGAACCTGGCCCGGAACCTAGAGCGGAACGGTTTTTCCGTGGTCGGGTATGACGCCGATGCAAAAAAGGTGGACGACTTCGCCCGTGTGATGGCCGGGAAGAACGGGGTCCCGGCACGCTCAGCGGCGGAATTTCTGGCCTCGCTCGAGTCGCCGCGGCGCGTATTGATCATGGTCCCTGCCGGGAAGGCGGTCGACGCTGTCATCAATGATCTGAAGGGGGGACTCACTTCCGGCGATGTCCTGATTGACGGCGGGAACACCTATTTTTCCGATACGGAACGTCGCATGAAATCCCTGGAGGGGACGGGGATACTCTTCGTGGGGACGGGTGTGAGCGGCGGGGAGGAGGGCGCACTCTGGGGTCCGTCAATTATGCCCGGGGGGAATCCCGCAGCCTGGCCGATGGTGAAGTCTCCTCTTCAATCGATCGCGGCGAAGACCGAGGACGGAGTTCCGTGTTGCGACTGGATCGGAAACGGCGGAGCCGGGCACTTTGTCAAGATGGTGCACAACGGCATAGAATACGGCGACATGCAGATCATCTGCGAAGCCTACTTTTTGATGAGCCGGCTCCTGGGGATGTCCGCCGGGGCAATGGCCGACGTATTCACGCAATGGGACACGGGTGAGCTGAACAGCTACCTCATCCAGATAACCGCGGAGATACTCCGCAAGGTCGACCCGGACACCGGAAAGCCCCTTGTGGAGGTGATCCTCGATACAGCAGAACAGAAGGGGACCGGCAAGTGGACCAGCCAGGTTGCGCTCGACCTCGGGGTGCCTGTGCTGACGATCGCGGACGCCGTCTTCGCACGCATGTTGAGTGCGCTGAAGAAAGAAAGAGTCACCGCCTCCGCCATATTGAAAGGCCCTGAGGTGACGTTCCGCGGGGACAGGACGGAGTTCTTGGAGCTGATCCGGAAGGCCCTCTTCTGTTCCAAAATCTGCTCGTATGCGCAGGGCTTCCAGCTCCTCCGGGCCGCGAACGGCGAGTATGGGTGGGGGCTCAACTTCGGGAGGATCGCCATGCTCTGGCGTGCGGGATGCATCATCCGCGCACGGTTTCTCGGGAAGATCAACGAGGCGTATGATCATAATCCTGCGATCGCAAACCTCCTCCTCGATCCGTGGTTTTCCGGCATTCTCTCGTCGTACCAAACTGCATGGAGAAAAGTGATCGCAACCGCGGTGGAGCAGGGAATTCCGATTCCGGCGT
Source organism: Bacteroidota bacterium (assembly GCA_036386275.1). Taxonomy (GTDB): domain Bacteria; phylum Bacteroidota; class Ignavibacteria; order UBA10030; family UBA6906; genus Fen-1273. The sequence goes on from DASVIU010000032.1 coordinate 4,648, forward strand.
TCACGAGCGCCCTCGCGTACTTCGACAGCTACCGGACTGCGACGCTTCCGGCGAACCTCCTCCAGGCGCAGCGCGACTATTTCGGGGCACACACGTACAGGCGCACCGACCGCGAGGGGATCTTTCATACAAAATGGGAAGAGAAGTGATGAAGATCGCCGTTGACAGGAACATCCCGCTTGCCGGATCCGCGTTCGGTCCGCTCGGCGAGGTGACGCTCTTGGAGACGACGGCGGTCACTTCCGGCGCTGTCCGGGACGCCGGTGCGCTCGTGATCCGCTCCGAGACGAAAGTCGGCCCCGGCCTCCTGGAGGGGAGCGGGGTACGCTTCGTGGGGAGTGCGACGATCGGCACGGACCACATCGATCTTCCGTACCTCGCCTCGAAGGGGATAGCGTTCGCCAGCGCGCCCGGCTCCAACGCGAACTCGGTGAAAGAATACGTCCTCGCAGCGCTCCTCACCCTCGCCCGTCGGGGCGGCTTTTCGCTCCGGGGAAAGTCGCTCGGCGTTGTCGGTGTCGGAAATGTCGGCGGACGTGTCGCGTCGATGGCGCGCGCGCTCGACATGACGGTTCTGGAGAACGATCCGCCTCGTGCCCGCGAAGCCGGAGGTGGAGGCTTTCTCCCGATCGACGACCTGATGGGGGCGGATATCATCACTCTCCATGTTCCTCTGACACGGACCGGTAGTGATCCGACATATCATCTTTTTGATGCCCGCCGCCTCAGTGGAATGAAGCTTGGATCGATACTGCTCAACACTTCCCGCGGCGCCGTCGTTGAGACCCGTGCGCTGGAGTCGGCCCTGCTCGGAGGGCACATTGCCGCCGCGGTCCTGGACGTGTGGGAGGGAGAGCCCGTCATCGATGCCGCGCTCCTCCGCCGGGCTTCGCTCGGGACGTCGCACATCGCGGGTTATTCGATCGACGGAAAAGTGAATGCGGCGGGTATGATACGCGCCGCCCTCTCGCGGTTCCTCAACAATCCCTCGGCGTGGGATCCTTCGCGGGAGATCCCGCCTCCCCCGGTTCCGTCCGTTACGCTGCCGGAAAGGGGCACAACCGAAGAGATCCTCGAACAGGCCGTGAAGGCCTGTTACGACATCGAGTGTGACGACCGGCTTCTGCGCGGGCTGTTTGAGGTTCCCCCGGCGGAACGGGGCCGTTACTTCATGGGTCTGAGGACCGGGTACCGGCTGCGGCGCGAATTTGCAAGCATGAAGGTGGCGACCGGCCGGGCGGACGCCTCGCTCCGCCGGGTCCTGACCGGCGTCGGATTCCGGCTCTGATGTTCGCTGCGCCGATGTCGCGGCCCTCCTCTCCCCACAACAACGCATCAACTTAGGAGATACCATGCCCCTGACTCTGCGTCCTGAGACAAAAACAGAATTCGATGTACTCACCCTGGGTGAATGCATGATCCGTCTGAGTCCCCCCGGACACCAGAGGATCGAGCTGACCCCCGTTTTCGAGGCGTTCGCCGGCGGAGGAGAGTACAATGTGTCGTACGCCCTCGCGCGCTACGGGATGCGCACAGGGTGGGTCTCGCGCCTCGTGGATAATCCGCTCGGCCACTTCATCAAGAACCACGCGCGCGCAAGCGGGATGGATATCAGCGAGGTGGTCTGGATTCCCTACGACGGGTCAGGCAGGGCCGACCGGATCGGGCTCAATTTCACGGAAGTCGGGATGGGCGTGAGGGCGAGCGTGACGCTGTACGACAGGGGGCACACGGCGGTCGCCCATATGAAGCCCGGCGATGTCGACTGGAAACGGATATTCGGTGCGCGGGGCGTCCGGTGGTTCCACACCGGCGGTATCTTTGCGGCGCTCAGCGACAGCTGCGCGGAGGTGACAATCGAATCGATGAAGGCCGCGCACGAAGCCGGCACGATCGTCAGCTACGACCTGAACTTCCGGAGCAAGCTCTGGTCAAGCAAGAAGGCGATCGAGGTCACCGGGAATATCATCCCGTATGTCGATGTCCTTATCGGGAACGAGGAGGACTTCCAGAAGGTGCTCGGGTTCACCGTGGAGGGGACTGATGCGAACCTCAAGAGCCTCCCGGTGGAGGGGTATAAGAGAATGGTCGCTCAGGTGGTGAAGAAATTCCCCGGGGTCCGGGCTGTCGGGACGACGCTGCGCGAGGTGGTGAGCGGGCTGGTGAACAACTGGTCGGCCATCATGCATTACGACGGGACATTTTACGAATCGCGCAAGTTCATGAACCTGGAAATCGAAGACCGCGTCGGCGGCGGCGACGGTTTCTGCAGCGGGTTCGTGTACGGCCTCCTGCACGGAATGACCCCGCAGGAGTGCGTGGAGATGGGGGCGGCGCACGGTGCGCTGCTCCAGACGACGCGCGGGGACACGAGCATGGTGACGATGGAAGAGCTGAAGCACGTCATGGGAGGAGGAAGCGCCCGGATCAAGCGGTGACCGGGCGTTCTCCCGGCCGAAGGTTATTGCTGTATTTCTCCCACCTGACAACAAAAAGGGCACCCTCGCGGGTGCCCTTTGCGTCCAATCGGAAGTCTCTTTTGACCGTAAGGACAAATGTCCTTATTTCAAAAGGACCATCTTCATCGTGCTCACGTAGTTCCCCGCGACGAGCCTGTAGAGGTAGATCCCGCTCGCCAGATGCGAACCATCAAAACTTACCGCGTGATGACCCGCCACGACCGTTCCGTTCACGAGTGTCGCCACCTCCTGCCCCAGCATATTGTACACCCTGAGCTGCACCTGTGAGATCGCAGGGAGATTGAACTCGACGTTTGTCGCCGGGTTGAACGGGTTCGGGTAATTTTGCGAAAGCGCATACCCGGCAGGAATTCCTGCGTTTCCTGTCGGTGAAACTGCGGTAGTGCCGAGAATCGATCCCGTATTGTAATCCCCCAGAAATCTCCGCTGCCCATAGGTGATCGACGAATTCTGGCCCTGCACGCCGTACCAGTACGTCACACCCAGGTAGGATTTCGACGTGTCGGGTACCATGTCCCCGTAGTTCTGCCAGGTGAGATTGCCGATATTGACGTGGACGTCGAAACCGTTCCACGTCATAGGAACCGGCCTGTATGCTTTTCCGCCGGACCGCTCTGCACGCGCGAGGAACGAATCCACCACTGCGGTGGCCGGAAGTGTTCCGATTGGGTCCACCTGCTTCACCCAATTGTACTGACCCGAATCCATGGCGCCCACCTGCATTCCGAACGTCTGCAACCGGGCCTGGAAGCTCGTCTGGAGATTCGCTCCTGTGTAGTCGAATTCCCAGCTACTGCTCCTCCCGAGGGAATCGAGAGCGCTCCCCTGTACAGCTCTGAGCGTGTGCGGATTCGGGAAGCTCGCGATATGGGCGTTGAGTGAGTCGACAGCGTCTTTGAAACGATACGGCACTGTGGACATGAACGTGATCGTCACGCCTGTGACATTTGCACTGTTCACGACAACCGCATTTCCTGTCCCCACAGCGTCACCGGTGCCCGGGTCGATTTGCCCGTCCCCGTTGACGTCTTTGGCGGCAATGGGGTAGAGTGTCCCGGTGGGGACGTAGGGGATTGTGAAATTCCCGGACCCGTCTGCGATAGTACCTGCGGCAAAAACAGGATCACCCGCTGAAAGCGACACGGTGCTGAGCGCAACGAATGATCCCGCTGTTCCGACGCCGCTTGAGCCGCTCGAGACGGTTCCGCTGACACTCGTCGCCGGGAATGACGCGGCTGTCGTGAAGTAGAACGCGTAGGGGGACGCCATCGACGAGGCCACCGGACCTTTGACTGAGTAGATGGCGGCGAAATAGGGTTTCCCTGCGCTGAGATGCACGGCGAGGATCACTGTCTTGTGGTCAGCGCTGAACGACACCGCTGTGAGTGAGTCGAAGTTGGCGAGTATGCAATTCGCGTTCCCTTTCCCCCCCACGGCGAACAGCGTGGTGTCGACTGCGTCGCTGAACGTGACGCTCACAGTCGTTGTGCTGGTCGATACGCTCATTGTGCCGTTCGCGGGGACAGTTGAGACAACTGTGAGTGCGGCGGTTGTTCCCTGTGTGTGCTGCGCGGACGCAATACCTATCGCAAAGAAGCAAACAAATGCAATTGTGACGGCCTTCATGGGGACTCCCTCCAGAATGTGATAAGACAAAATGCACAAACATATCACGTCCGGAAGTGACGACAGGCACAAAACTGCGAATATCGCCGAATATACGTTATACTACTTAGAAGGCGCCAGAAATCAGCCTATCCTTGCCGGAATCTTCACTTCTGATCCTGAAGGAAGCCGTTGACAGCCTTGATGAACATACCCGGCTGGTCCACAAATGTCATATGCCCGCTCCTGGGCAAAATGACGAGTTTTGATCCGGGTATGAGCCCGTTCATTTCGTGCGCCAGCGCAGGAGAGCACTCGTCGTTGTCTCCCGCCGTAATAAGTGTGGGGACCCTGAGTGTCCCGAGTCTCCCGGCATATTCCACGGATGCCAGGTTACCGTCGATAACGTACTCGCCGTTTGACCCCCACATCACCCTGTACAGGTCCCACGACATACTGCCGGCGGAAGACGGGCTGTAGTTCGGGTCGGGGTGATTCTGGTACAGGTAAGGGAAGTAGCCTTCCCCCCAGGCTGCGGTCATGTATTCATCAGTGTAACGGTTCTTTTCGAACTCTTTCCCGTGTCCGTACAGTCCCGCCGATTCCATTTTCTGTATTCGTGAGCGGAGTTCCGGTGCCATCTTTTCCAGCATCTGACGGAACACTCCGTTCATCTCCTTCGTACTGTGGAACGTGCTGCAGAGTATCAGGTGTCCGAGATTTTCCTGGTACTTGAGCGCGTACGCCTGGGCGAGGACTCCGCCGTAGGAGTGTCCGAGGAGGTCGATCTTGCCGAGCTCGAGCGCGGTTCTGACGGACTCGACGTCCTCCACCATCGCCTCGACGGTGTAACCGGACGGGTCCTCGAGTTTTTCTGATTTCCCCGATCCGCGCTCATCAATGAAGACGATCCGGTGTGACCTCGCCAGAGGAAGGAGGTACGGGAGGAAGTAATCGTGCGATGCCCCGGGACCGCCGTGGACGATCACGAGGGGTTTTCCGGCGCCGATGGAGGTATAGTAAATGAGCATCCCCCGCGCATCGACAAAGCCCTCCTGAATCGGGTAGACGTTCGAGGGTGTCTTCTGCTGGACGCACCCGGAGAGGAGTGCTGCAATCATGCCGGAGAAGAGGAACAGCCGCATGGACTTACGCATGGGAGTCTCCTGTGAAGTGAGGGGAGGTGGATGTGCGTGCAGTAATATAGAATGAACGGCAGAGAGGAACAAGCGGTGTATGGTTTATTCGCCTGCGGCATCCGGCCCGAGGGGTCCTACTTTTCTCCGGAAAGCGCAAACCTGAGCGTGATTGTCACCCAGACCGGGACCGGTCCCTCGTTCATGTAGGCTGGAGTAAACACGAACTGTTTTGCGGCTTCAGTGGCGGGGGCGTTGAATATTTCCGCGTCGCTCTGAAGCACATCGACCTCTTTCGGCTTCCCTTCTTTGTCGACCCAGATCTTCACCAGGACTTTACCCTCAAGGCCCGTTCTGACGGCCATAGCGGGATATTTCGGCTCCACGCTTTTTACGATCACGGGTTCTTTTTCGACGGCCACGTAATCGGCCGGGGGTGATTCATCATCCGCTATTGTGATATCTCCCGGGAGCCCTGTGCCGCCTTCGGTCCCGCCCCCTTCCCCTCCGGGGCCCGTCACCTGGTTCATTTCATGCTGTGTCGCGAGTGTTTGTTCCGGGCTCACTTCGAGGTCCGGAACAGGGACAGGTACCCCCGCATCCGGCCTTGCCTTCGGGGCGGAGACACCGATGGGAGGAGGGGAGTTTGCGCTGGCGATCGACGGCGGAGGGCCGAGTTCGCTGTACCGGAGCAACCTGACATGTATCGCCGGAGGGTCCTCCCCGCCGACAAGGTCGATCAAGTAGTAGAAACCGACTATCGAGAAATGAATGGCGACGGCGATGCCGAGTCCGAGCCCCAGGAATCTCCTGTACATTGATTTCAGTTCGGCGGCGCCGTACACCGGCTCCGCGTTCGTCTCCGTTTTCACGTTCTCATCCATTGACATCATCCATTCCCATTGTTGACATCCGGCCACGGACGGGGTATATTGACCCAACCTCTATCAATGCCTGATTGATCCATGAAACCGTTATCGGAATTTTTCTCTTGGGTGGGTGTCGCTCTGGTCACTCTCCTCCCCATTGTCAATCCTGTCAGCACGGCTGTCCTGCTCCTGAGCATCAGCTCCCATCTGAGCCAGGAAGAGCGGAACCGCCAGATCACGCGTGCCTGTATATACATGACCGCGATTCTGGTCACATTTCTCGTCGCGGGGCATTTCATCATGGTTGCGTTCGGAATATCGATTCCCGGGATCCGCATAGCCGGGGGATTGGTCATCGGCGTCCTCGGGTTCCGTATGCTCTTTCCCGACGAGGGGCAGATTTCCATGGAAGGAAAGCAGGAAGCGCAGGAGAAACTCGACATCTCGTTCAGTCCGCTTGCCATGCCGAGCCTGAGCGGTCCCGGCTCACTCGCCGTCGTGATTACGATGTCTTCTTCCATCGACGTACGGCACGGGATCGACAAGATCCTCGCATTCGCCGGGGTGATACTCGCGATATTGCTGACAGCACTCATTTCGTGGCTCGTGCTCAGAGGGGCGGGGGCTATGCGCAGGCTCCTCGGGGTCAACGGAGTAAACAGCCTCTCACGCATCATGGGCTTCCTCCTTATATGCATCGGGATCCAGTTTATCGTCAACGGACTGAAGGACCTTGCTCTGGACACCGTGTTCTGGCAGGGATAGGGGGGCCGGAAACCCCAGCTTTGTTGACGAATTTGGGTCGTTTTGGGCCCTCTGATCCCCGAAGTCGCGCCCGGTGCGCCTGGGTGGACTCCCCGCGGACGAATCTTTTTTTCCGGGGAATGCAGAGGCGTGCTTGACATTCGAAAGAGCCCGTCATTATATTCGGTTGTCCTTTTCAGTCCCAACAACCCACCACTTTGAAAGGAGTCGGTCATGGCGGCACCGGTGACGCATTTTGAGATCAACGCCAGGGATTCCAAACGCGCAAACCAGTTCTATTCCAGCCTGTTTGGCTGGAGCATCGAACCCATGGGCGATCCCGCGACGGGGATGATATACGGGATGGTCAACACAGGCGTTGAAATGGGGATCAACGGCGGCATAGGCCAGACGCAGGCGGGAGGGCCTCCCGGCGTCACATTCTATGTTCAGGTTGAGGACGTCCAGTCGCACCTTGATAGGGTTGTGGCGCTCGGCGGACGCGTGATCGTGCCTCTGACCGACGTCCCTGGTATGGTAACATTCGCCCAGTTCGCGGACTCCGAAGGAAATCTCGTGGGGATCATCAAGGGTCCTCAGACTCCCCCGAAAGAAGCTGCGCCGAAGAAAAAGGCTGCGCCGAAGAAGAAAGCTGCGCCGAAGAAAAAAGCGGTTCCGAAGAAGAAGGCTTCCGCGAAACCGAAAGCCAGAGCGCGAAAGGGGAGAAGGAGGTAGTGTCTCTCTCCCGTCCCGGCACACCCCGGGTAATGGCGGCAGGTGAACAGGTTCCCCTGTGAGCTCGCGCGCGGAAAGAACCAGGTGTGCCTGGGCGGGAGACGATCCCCTGATGCAGCGGTACCACGATACGGAGTGGGGAGCTCCTTTGCACGACGACCAGAGGCTCTTCGAGCTTCTTATCCTTGAAGGGGCACAGGCGGGGCTGAGCTGGTCCACCATACTGAAAAAACGGGATGCGTACCGGAAAGCCTTCGACGGTTTCGACCCTGCAATTGTCGCAGGGTATGGGAAGGCAAAAATCCGTTCGTTGCTCGCGAACAGCGGGATCGTCAGGAACAGGCTGAAGATAGAGTCGACAATTTCCAATGCCGCGGCGTTCATTGAAGTCTCCCGGGAATTCAGCAGCTTTGACGCCTACGTCTGGCGGTTCGTCGGGGGGGAGCCTGTTGTGAACCGGCGCAAAAGCATGAAGCAGGTTCCCCCCCGGACAGCGATCTCAGACGGCCTGAGTGAAGATCTGAAACAACGCGGTTTTCGGTTTGTCGGGTCAACCATCTGTTATGCGTTCATGCAGGCGACCGGAATGGTCAATGACCACGTCGTGGGATGCTTCAGGCACGGCGATCTCGCGCGGGTCCGGCCTCGGTGAGCGAGGTTTTCATCACGGGAGGGACCGGGTACATCGGTTCCCGCCTCATCCCGCTTCTCACCGGCAGGGGGCACACGGTCAGGGCCCTCGTTCGGGCCGGGTCCGGATCCCGCCTGCCGCAGGGTGCTCTCCCTCTCACCTGCTCTCCGCTCGAGAGTTCCACTTTTTTCCCGTTCCTGACGCCGGGGAGCACATTCGTTCAGCTCTTGGGCGTCCCTCATCCCTCCCCATCGAAAGCGGAACAGTTCAGCCAGATCGACCTTGTCTCCGTGAGGGAATCCGTCTCTGCAGCGCAGAAGTCGGGGGCCGGCCACTTCATCTACCTCAGCGTCGCTCATCCCGCGCCGGCAATGCATGCTTTCGTCGCGGTCCGCTCGGAGGGGGAAGATCTCATCCGCGCGAGCGGCATGAATGCCACGATCCTCAGACCCTGGTATGTGCTCGGCCCCGGCCACCGATGGCCGTACCTTCTTCTCCCGGTCTACTGGATTTGCGAAAGGATCCCCGCAACGCGTGAAGGTGCCAGGAGGCTGGGGCTTGTCACGATCGGGCAGATGGTGAGCGCGCTTCTGAGCGCGGTGGAAACTCCCCCCCGCGGTGTCCGGATTCTCGATGTCGACGGGATTCGCCACCCCATCCCTCTACCGTAGCGTATATGTGCACGTCAACATGAAATACCTTGAGAGCACCTGCGTCTGCGTGTCCTGGACGTAGGCGTCGGTGATCGTCCGGCTGACGCTCCTGTTCTGATTGAGGATGTCGTTCGCCGTGAGCCTCACTTCCCCCCGCTGATCCGGAAGGAACTTCTTCCCCAGCCCCACATTCCAGATCACGATGTCCTGATTGTAGCCTCCCGCCAGCCCTGTGTAGAGCGTATTGTTCACGTCGTTTCTGAGGACGATCCCATCAAGGAAGATGAGGTTGATCCTCACGCCCGCGGTGTGATAGAAATAGTTGCTGTTGGAGAACGGCTGCTGCGAATACCGGGAGATTGTGTAATTTCCCGTATAGGAAAGCGTAAAATCAACATCGGGACTGATATTACTGCTGACAACCGCGCCCGCACTCATGGCGTAGCTGTTTGCAATGCTCTGGTCTCCCTGTATGAGTCCCGGCGTCCTGCTGTACGTGAAGCCGGATGTCAGGTTCAGGTTGCTCCCGACGAGGCCGAACGGAAGGCTGTACGTAACGAACGACCGCAGGCTCCAGTCACCATCCAGATTTACCGGAGACGTGAGCTGTGTCCCCTGCGCCATCGGTGTCCCCCCTGCGAGGAGTGTGTCGTGAAGCGCAGTGATCGTCGAATTGGCCACGTAGTCCCCAGTGTAGCTCACCCCGAAGAACGCCAGGAAGCTCCGGGATTTGTCGGGGTGCGCGTCGGAATAGCGCACCACGAAGTTGTGGCTGTACGACTGTTTCAGGTTCGGGTTTCCGGCGGTGAGCAGCAGGGGATTGGTGTTGTCAACAACACTCTGCAGTTGGATGACGCTCGGCGGTGATGTCGATGTCCTGTAGAATATGCGCAGGTTCGTGTGATCGGAAATGACGTCGTTGAATGTCACCGACGGCAGGATGTCGTAGAAGACACGGCCGACTGCGCTCGATGTGGGAAATTGCTGGTTCCCCTTCAGGTTCGCGATCTGGTACGAGATATCCGTCATCAGGTTCAATCCCCTGTCCCTGTACCTGTACCCGATTCCCGCACGGTGCGTCGTGTACCAGTCTTCGTACGTGTTAGAGAGGTTTTCCTCGAGTGTGACGTATTCTCCCGTCACCGGGTCCAGAAGGTACTTCCGGTTGTCGGAGGTGCTGCGGGTCCAGGAAGGAAAATAGCTCAGTTGCACGAGGCTGGAAACCGTGAGCGGTTCGGTGTAGACCAGCCGCGTCGAGAGGGACGAGCTGTTGGTGAGAAGCGTCGCCTGCTGGTCGAGCGTATCGCTCTGCGTGGCAGTCCCCCGCATATAGTCGGCAGTCGACTGCAGTGTGCTGGAGCCGGTCTTATTGTTGTACCCGGTCCCGATGTCGAGTGAAATCGTCCGGCCGGGGAGGTCGAATTTGTGCCTCAGGATCAGGTGGTTCGAGAGGTTGTAACCGGTCGTGTGCGCGACGTTGTCGCTGCCGGCCTGGTTTATGACCAGGGACGCCGGGATTGTGCTTGTTGCCCCGACGAGGCTCGTCGAGCTGTTACCCTGGAAGTACAGGCGCGGCTGGTCGATGAATGAGTTGGACGAATCCGCGGTGTAGACCAGCCGCATATCGATCCTGTTATTGTAGTTCCTGCTTGCCGCATCTGCGTTCTCGTCGTACATGCTGTTCGAATCCCCCGCCGCGAAGTACTCCCGGTTGAGCCTCTGATCGTTCTGTGCGCGCGTCAGGTTGAAGAAATAACTCCCGTTGACTTCGAGGTTCTTCGTCCAGGAATCGTTGTAATTCAGCCCCCCCGAATTCGTCGTCGCGAGGCCGCTCTGCTGCCCCACGAGGAAATTGTTAATAGCCCCGCCCCCTCCGAACCCGCCCCCTCCTCCACCGAACCCACCCCCGACCCCTCCGCCGCCTCCCCCTCTTCTTCCGAAGCCGCCTCCTCCCGCAAACGAGCCCGCACTCTGGTTGGAGGAGTTCACGACCCCCAGGAGGTCCTGCGTTGAGAAATTCTGCTGGTTGACGTTGTTGGAGAGCCCGATGACGGAGAGCCTTGTGCCGCCGCTGAATATGTTGAGGTTTCCTCCCGTGAGATACCGCGTATCATTGCCATACCCGCCGGTCAGTTTTCCGAAGCCCTGGTTCCGCTTCTCTAGCCGCGTGATGATGTTGATCGTCTTGACCGCCTGCCCGTCGTCAAATCCCGTGAACTCGGCCTGGTCGCTCATCTTGTCGAACACCTGTATTTTCTCGACGGCGTCTGCGGGGAGATTACGGATGGCGAGCGTGGGATCGTTCCCGAAAAAAGGCTTCCCGTCGACGAGTATCTGCTGGACCTGCTCTCCGTGCGCCGTTACGGTGCCGCTGTTTTCGACGGTGATACCCGGCATTTTCGCAAGCAGCTCCTCCGTCGTCGCATCGGGGTTTGTCTTGAACGCCCTGGCGTTGAATTCCGTGGTATCGGCCTTTTGCACCGCGGGCGGCGGGTCCCGCTGGACCACGATCTCGCCAAGGGGTATCAGCCTCAACGTCAGAGGCAGGTCTCCCAGGTTGAGCGACGGCCTGTCGATAACGATTTTTCTGGTCAGCCCGGCGAACCCGACACTTGTGGCCTCGAGCCGGCACGTCAGGTACCTGATGTCCTGAAACGAGAATGCGCCTGACGCGTCCGTCGTTGCGATATATGTCTCTGTCGTGTCCCTCTCGTTCGTCAGCTTCACGTGCACCCCCTTCAGGGGGGAGTTCCCCGTCCCGTTCACGACCCGTCCTTTGACGACGGCGGTCTGTGTCCGGGCCATGGCCGGAAGAAGTATGATGAGGAGTGCGATGTGGTACTTCTTCATGGCGGAGTCGTTCGCGATTGGCGGTCTGTATGCTCCCGTTAGACATCCCCGGTGGCCATAAGTTTAGTCTTTTACGCGGTTGTTTTCCCCGGTGCGGCGGTGATATTAAACTTCCCCTGCCAGAGGGGGTCTAAATCATTAGTCCACGGTATTTATTTCCCCCAAAAGAAAGGGTTCTGACGATGAAACTCCCTGTCCTGTCCATTGCCGTCCTTCTCCTTGCCGGCTCGCTGTCCCTCTCTCACGCCCAGCAGGGGATGAGGGCGACCCCCGAGCAGCGTGTCGCACGGCTGAAGGATTCTCTTGCTCTCAGCGAAGCGCAGGTCGCAAAACTGCTCCCCATTTATCAGGAAAGTGACAAGAAACGCGAAGCAGCCTTCGCTGCTGCCGGTGATGACCGGGATGCGAGAATGGCGGCGATGCGCGTCGTCATGGATAGCACCGACACGAAAATCGAATCGATACTCACCGACTCTCAGAAGGCAAAGTACGAGGATATGAAGAAGCAGCGGATGCAGAGGGGGCAGGGCTACCCGAGAAGGCCGCAAACCAACTGAAAAGAGCACTCGCCGGAATCGGGCCTTCGAGGGTTGTCGTATGGCGCAATGTGGAACTCCACGAGGGGCGAAACAGTATCAAGGCGCTCGGCGCCGGAGAAGAGGGGGTCGCGGGTGATTCCTGCACGGTGACCTGCGGGGTTGCCGCCGGAGAGGGCTGATCGTGCGTCGCTGTCAGTTGAGGGTTGCCACGCTGTCGCGATCCGGGTATACGAATACGTGCGCGGTGACCGGGGCTCCATCGTTCATTTCAGTCCCCACTCCCTTGATGACAACCATGGCGTTGGTCCCGCTCCCCGAGCCTGCAGTCTCGATGAAGAATGAACCGTTCGCATCGGTCGGGTTGGTCGTCAGAAGCAAGATCGAACCTGTCGTCAGCAAGTCGAACGAATTTCCTCCCCCGCCCATGAATACCGGTCGGTGGTAGAACTGCTGTGCACGGGTGGCGAGGTTTTGCAGGTCGCTGACGAGGGCATCCCGGTTCGTGGAGACGGCGCTGTCGGAAAACATCGTAATGCCTATGGCGACAGCGATCGAAACGACGATCACGCCGAGTATGATGAGCATGAGCTGTTGCTGTCCCACAGGCCGGTTCCTTCTGTGCGTCGATGAAGCATTGGGGGATAATAAGTTGCGGAACATCCCTCCCGCAGTCTGTGACGGGAGTCACAGCCCGGAGTCGCCGGAACCTTGTTGCAAAGATTCTGGTTACTTGATACATTAGACCATAGACCCCGCGGGGTTGACTATCCGGATCGGAGATTCAGCGAAACCCTTGACCCAGAGATGGCGCCGGACTGCAGCATGGGTATTGCTCTGCCTGTACCTGCTCACGGGCCCGGTGATAGAAGCCGTTCATTCTGAGCCTGTCTGCCTCTCTTCGGGGAGCGGATCCGGACTGACGATTCATGCCCCCGGGGACGGGAACCGCAGCTTTCCCGTCGATCCATCCCACACCTGCGTAATCTGCACGCAGCTCACGGAGAGGATTACAACACCTGCCGCACCGTATCACCTTGCGGCCCTCCGTCCGGTTCGGCTCCTCGCCGTGCCTGTGTCCGCCGGAGAAGCCGTGCCCGTGCAGTACTTCTCCCCCGACAAACGGGGCCCTCCCTCCCCCCGCGCCTAGTTTCCGTTCTGTTGTCTGCTCACCAGATCCGCCGGATGGCCGGACCCGCCTGTTCCTGCGGATCCGGAACCCGCCTCGGGTATCGCAAAAATGCGGAGGATTCATGTGGTCAAAGACCGTGCTGCTTGTTTGTTTCACATTCCTTTTCTCCCTTGCAGGGAAGGGCCAGGAATCTGAATCATCAAAGAACAGGATCATCGAAGATTTGCGGGCAGAACTTGTTCGGCTCCACCATGACATCGATAGCCTGAAGTCGCTGCGAAAATCGGACCTCCTGACTCAGAGTGATATGCTGGACAGGCTGGAGGAGAGCCTGGAAAAACGCCTCACGTATCTCGAGACAAAGATCGACGCCGTGTCCAGGGCGACGGCTCCCGTGGCGTTCAACCCCGGCATGACTGCATTCATCAATTTTGCCGCCCGAGGGGACAGCAGGAAGGTGTACGATCTGGCGGACCCGGCCAATGAGATCAGCAACCGTCCCTTTCTCCGGACCGTGGAGATGGAACTGCTCGGCGCCGTGGATCCCTATGCTACCGCGGTTGCAGTGATTTCGCTCGAAAACCAGGCGGGGAAGGAATTCGCGATCGATGCGGAAGAAGCGTACGGGCTCCTGAAGAGGATCCCCATACTGGAAGAAGCACCCCTCGGCATGAAAGTGAAGATCGGGAAATACAGGGCTCCGTTCGGTGTGAGCAACAAGATCCATATGCATGACCTCCCCTGGACGACCCGCCCCCTCGCCGTGTCGCGATATCTCGGGACGGAGCACGGAGACTTCTTCGAATCGGGGTTTAACCCCACGGGGATAGACATGGATTTCTATCTCCCGAATCCCATCCCGCAGACGACGATGGAGATGAACCTCGACGTTGTCAGGGCGGGGGAGCTGACGCTCTCGGGAGGGCGAGGCGGCTCTCAGCCGGCCTACGTCGGACACCTGAATCTTTCCAGGGACTGGTCCAATCAGCACCTCCTGATACTCGGCCTGAGCGCGTACGAGGAGCATGGCAACGCGACGACGCGCCTCTATGGCGCTGACCTCACGTACAGGTGGGCCCCCCTGGAGGAGCGGGAGTCCCATTCGTTCGTCGCCGGGGGAGAGATTTTTGCGGGTCGGCATCTGTTCGCCGACAGCGCCGCGGCGGTATCGAGCAGCTCTCCCGTGGGTTGGTTCGGGTATCTGCAGTACCAGACGTCGTACTGGCTCTATCTCGGCCTCCGCTACGACTGGGTGGAAGAGCCCTCCAATGACAGGCTCGTCACCCGCTCGATCGGGACGTACGCCAGTTACTATACGACAGAGTTCCTCCGTCTCAGGCTCGGTTTTGAACACCGGTGGAGCGACATCCCCGTGCAGAACAATGTGAACACGGTGCTTCTTGAGGTGAATCTCGTCTTCGGCTCGCACCCGACTGAACCGTACTGGGTGAACAAGTGATTTCCTTCGAAAGGAACGCAGGATGAAACGAATATCCGGACTCTTACTTCTCCCCCTGCTGGCCTTCTGCGCACTGCAGCAGTCGCCCGCCCGCGAGGGGAAGCTTAAAATCGTCACCACGCTCAATTATCTGCGCTATGTCGCGCAGGAGGTGGGGGGGGACAGGGTGACGGCCGTTGCGCTCGCCAACCCGAGGCAGGATCCCCACTACGTCACGCCGACGCCGGCCATGAACCAGCTTACTTCGGATGCCGACCTTTTTATTGAAAACGGGCTTTCACTCGACATCTGGCAAAAGAATGTCGTGGACGCTTCGGGGAATCCCGCCATCCAGTCGGGAAGTCCGGGGCACCTTGTCGCGACCGTCAATGTCCCTGTGAAGGAGCTCCCGACGGAGGTCTCCCGCGCCTGGGGGGACATCCATCCCCAGGGAAACCCCCATGTCTGGCTCGATCCGCTGAACATCAGGATCGTCGCGGGGAATATCGCGGAACGGCTCAAGCAGCTCGACCCTGCGAACTCTTCGTATTACCAGTCCAGGTTCGAACAGTACAAGGGCCGTCTTGATGCCGCGATCTTCGGAGAGGAGCTCGTCCGGGCGCTCGGGAAATCAGGCGGGGATGTCCTTGTGCGCAAAGCGTTGAACAACGATCTGGCGGACTGGCTGAAGCTGCGGGGTCTGGAAGGGAAGCTGGGGGGCTGGATGAAGATGGCGGAGTCCCTGAATGGCCGGAAAGTCATCTCCTACCATAAGACCTATGTCTATTTCGCTGACCGGTTCGGTCTCCAGCTCACCGGCGAGCTCGAGGAGAAACCGGGGATTCCTCCCCCTCCGCAGCACAGGGATGAGGTCGTCGAACAGGTGAAGCGCGAAGGAATCCGCGTGATATTGAATGACAATTTCTACTCGCGTGAAGCGGCGGACTACGTCGCGAGTAAGACGGGCGCGAAAGTGGTCATCACCTATCTGGATGTGGGTGCGCTTCCCGAGGTCGATACCTATGAAAAGCTGATCACATTCCTGATCCAGAATATCGCACAGGCAGCCCGATGATCGAGCAGATCTTCTCTTTTCCTTCGACGATGATCTGGCCCCTTGCGGCCTGTCTCATCCTGACGGGCATACACGTCTACCTGGGAGTGCATGTCATTGCGCGCAAGGTGATTTTCGTGGATCTCGCGCTCGCGCAGATTGCCGCGTTGGGGACAGTCACAGGGGTCCTTCTGGGCTACGAAGCGGGGAAAGATATAACCGCGCTCTATCTGTATTCGCTTGCATTCACCTTCTTTGGCGCGTTCATTTTCTCCATCACGCGGATGAGGGGGGAAAAAGTCCCCCACGAAGCGATCATCGGCATTGTCTACGCCGTGACGTTTGCCGCGACGATACTCGTCCTTTCCAAGAGCGCCCTCGGACCGCAGGAGCTGGATCACATAATCAAGGGGGATCTGCTCTGGGTCCAGCCCTCAGTCGTCATCAAGACCGCCCTGATCTATGCGGCGGTCGGACTTTTCCATTTCGCGTTCCGGAAAAATTTCCTTGCGATCTCCTTCGACGTGCAGGCGGCAGAGTCCGCCGGCATCAGGGTGCGGCTCTGGGATTTCCTGTTCTATATGTCGTTCGGGTTCGTCATCACGAGCTCGGTGGCGATCGCCGGCGTCTTCCTCGTCTTCAGCTACCTCGTCATCCCCTCCGTCGCCGCGATGCTCCTCGCCGAGAAGATAAGCACGCGCCTCGCGCTGGGATGGATCGGGAGTTCGATAATAAGCTTTATCGGCGTGAAGCTCTCCTGGATCACGGGGTTGCCGACCAGCCCGCTGATCGTGGTCCTCTTTGCGGCCGCGCTCCTCCTGACCGGCGTGTTCAGGTACCTGAAGCTCGCGCCGCGTAAACTGGCGGCGGTCAGGAACATGGGGGGGGCCGTTGCCGTTGTGGCTCTGTTCGTCGGAGGGTTGTTCTTTTTCGGCAACCCGGAGGAAGACCCCCTCACCCACACGCTCCACATGCTGGGGAGCCCCGTGAGCACGGACCGCCAGGCCGCCCTGTCGAACCTGAAAACGTACGGCGATCGGGACAGTCTCTGGCTCCCGTCGGTGGTCCGGCTGCTCCACGACCAGGATGCTGCTGTAAGGATCGGCGCGGTGGATCTTCTGGGTGAGCTTAAAAAGAAGTCCGCGCTTCCCGCCCTGCTTGACCTCCTTGATGATGGTTCGGACGAAGTGGTTCTCAGCGTGCTCCGGGCCGGGCAGGCCCTCGGGGACAGCGCCGACGCATCCCGGCTCCTCACAAAGGCCGGGAACGTCACGGACCAGGAGCTGAAGACCGAGATCCTGAAAGCGGCGCTTGCGATGGGGAATCCCGGAGCGATCCCGGGACTGATACAGGTGGCCGCTGACGGCGGGGTATTCGCCGACGATGC